>JAGLSB010000682.1 GCA_023135955.1 Bacteroidales bacterium
AAGAGACGGAGAGTGGTCACTTTATAATGATGAAGGCATATTAACTGAAAAGGAAAATATCGATTGCGGGAAATTATCCGATTATAGGAGGAGTTTTTCAGGAATTTACTTTGATAAGGAAATAGTTGATAAGAAAACCAGAGAAAAAATAATATCAAGCAAGCCGTTTTTCACAATTAAGATTCAAAATAATAAGGATATGGAGATACTCCTTAATATATATCCCTACTTTGATGAAATGGGCGAATATGATGATTTTTATGCACTTATGACAAATTCAAATTCAGAAAGTCTTTATTTAGTTAATTATGTATACCTCGATCCAATGTTTGAAAGCTTCAGTTCCTTTCTGCTGAAATAATTTAATAAAATACGGTTTAGCTTCTGAGTTTTTTTTTGTATTATTGATAATCCATTTAATGATATAAAATGGCGTCGTTTTTAGCGTATTTTATATTTTTTTAAAACATAATATTAAACAATTATAGCTATGAAATTTGTAGTTTCCAGTACCGAGCTTCTCAGTCATTTACAATCTGTCAGCCGGGTAATCAGTTCAAAAAATACTTTACCAATTCTTGACAACTTTTTGTTTTCTCTTTCAGGTTCTGAGCTTGAAATAACAGCCTCCGATCTTGAAACTACTTTGATCACAAAAATTACTCTCGAAAATGCAAGCGAGGATGGGAAAATTGCTGTGCCAGCCAAGATATTAGGCGATACTTTAAAGGAGTTTCCTGAGCAACCACTTTCATTTGAGATAAATACTTCGAATATGAGTGTGGTAATTAGTTCTGAAAATGGCCAGTTTACTGTTGTAGGACAGAATGGTGATGAATTTCCACAGATGGCAAAAATCAAGGATGATGAAAAGACTGAGATGGATCTTGATTCTGAGCTTCTTCTTACTGGAATTTCAAAGGCTTTATTTGCCACAGCCGACGATGAACTCAGACCTGTAATGAACGGAATATTTCTTGAAATTACTGAAGATAATTTGACATTTGTTGCTTCTGATGCTCACAAACTGGTACGATATAAAAGAATGGACGGAAAGGGTGCTTCCTCTGCATCATTTATTCTTCCAAAGAAACCTGCTTCATTGCTGAAAAATATTCTTCCAAAGCAAGATAGTCCGGTTAAGGTTGAGTTTGATGATAAAAACGCTTCTTTTATACTAACCGATTATACTTTGGTTTGTCGTTTGGTAGAAGGAAATTATCCTAGTTATAACTCGGTTATTCCAGCTGATAATCCCAATAAGCTTACTATTGGCCGTCAGGAATTACAAAATTCACTGAAAAGAGTTTCTGTTTTCTCTAATCAGGCTAGTAACCTGGTGAAATTGAAATTGACAGGAAATCAGCTTACTGTCTCTGCTCAGGATATTGATTTCTCAATATCTGCTTATGAAAGACTAAACTGCCAGTATGATGGTGACGATATGGAAATTGGTTTTAAATCGACTTTCATGATTGAAATTTTAGCGAATCTTAGCACAGATGATATCGTTATTGAACTTTCTGATCCAACCAGAGCAGGACTCATTCTTCCAACGCCTTCTGAAAATGAAAATGAAGATGTGCTCATGCTTCTGATGCCGATGATGATCAACACATAATTTTAATAACTATTTAAAACATGAGTTGTCGTAGCAGTTCTTAATGTGAGCTTTGTGATTTCTTATGTGGTAATTCATAATTACAAGCAAACTTAAGAATCCCAAAGAAACTTAATCTCGCAATTGGATTTGCGTTTCTAATACAAACCTTTTATTCAGTCATGGATTTAAATCTTAAAAACCCTATAATATTTTTTGACCTTGAAACTACAGGGATAAATATTACTACCGATCGGATAGTAGAGCTTTCCTACCTCAAAATTGACCTGAAAGGTAGGGAAACAACTAAAACCATGAAGATAAATCCTACAATTCCAATTCCTGCAGAATCGACTGCAATACATAAAATAACTGATGAGGATGTAAAAGATGCTCCTACATTTTCTGAAATAGCTAAAAATCTGGCTAAGGATTTTGAAGGCTGTGATCTTGCTGGCTATAACTCCAATAAGTTTGACATTCCTTTGCTTGTGGAAGAATTTTTGCGTGTAGATGTTGATATGGATATGAAAAAGAGAAAATTCATCGATGTTCAGGTTATTTTTATGAAAATGGAACAAAGGACACTTACAGCTGCGTATAAGTTCTTTTGCGATAAGGATTTGTCGAATGCACATTCTGCTGAGGCAGATACTCTAGCCACTTATGAGGTTTTAAAGTCGCAGTTAGATCGCTATAAAAATCTTAAAAATGATATATCTGCTTTAGCCGACTTTTCCAGTCATAATAAAAATGCGGATTTTGCCGGAAGAATTATTTTTAATAAAGATAAAGTTGAGGTATTCAATTTTGGGAAATATAAAAATGTGCCAGTTGAAGAAGTTCTATCTAAAGACCCGGGCTATTATGGATGGATGATGAAAGGCGATTTCCCACGTTACACAAAGAAAGTATTAACCGAAATCAAATTAAGAGCATTTCAGAAATAATATTGACATGAAGATTGTTTGCATAGGAAGAAACTACGTTGACCACGCTAAAGAATTAAATAATCCGGTACCTGCAAAGCCCGTTTTTTTTATGAAACCGGATTCCGCACTTGTCATTAGAAACAGACCCTTTTTCTATCCTGATTTCTCAAATGATGTACATCATGAAATTGAAATTGTTATTAAAATAAACCGATTGGGAAGATCGATTGAAGAGAAATTTGCAAGCAGATATTTTGCTGAAATTGCACTGGGAGTTGATTTTACTGCCCGCGATCTTCAGGCAGAATGCAAGAAAAACGGTCTTCCATGGGAAATTGCTAAAGGATTTGATTATTCAGCACCTATCAGCGAATTTATTCCGATAGAAGAACTAGGCGATATTCATGATCTGCCTTTCCATCTCGATATTAATGGTACAACCGTTCAACAAGGCACAACAAAAGACCAGATTTTCAGCTATGAAAAAGTCATCGCTTATGTTTCGCAATTTATGACCCTCAAAACAGGCGATTTAATTTATACGGGTACACCGGCAGGCGTTGGTCCCGTAAAGATCGGTGATAGACTGGAGGGTTATATTGGTGAACGGAAGATGCTGGATTTTCTGGTGAAATAATGACGCCCAATTTGGGTGGTATTGATTATAATGGTGGGATCGGTTATATTGTAGAGACGCAAAATTTTGCGTC
>JAGLSB010000683.1 GCA_023135955.1 Bacteroidales bacterium
CTGTTAAATAATATTTCAGGCAAAGCACTAATGAAAACCGATTCAATAAGTGCAAGTACAAAAAAGGGTAGGCACATTACAAGTCACAGAGAATTAATAATTCTTGAAAATGGCGGAATTTTAATTGACAATCCCGGAATGAGGGAAGTTGGAATTGCGGATACAACAAGCGGTTTAGAAATTACATTTAACGCAATTATTGAGTTATCTCAACATTGCAAATTCAAAGATTGCACACATATTCACGAAGATGGCTGTGCGATACTGGAAGCCGTTAAAAAAGGTGAAATCGATAAATATTCTTATCAAAATTACCTGAAAATGGAAAGAGAAAAAACTCATTTCGAATCAACTGTGGAAGAGAAAAGAAAAAAGGATAAGGATTTCGGGAAAATGGTTAAGAACTATAAAAAGGATAAGAAATTGAACAAGTACTAAGCACAATAAACAAACTGACGTTTTGCGCAATGCTAATTGACCTAATAAAACAATGGATATTAAATATTTAAACAATTAATATGCTTACAAATTATTTAATATTTTCGATAGTCTTTCTCTTATTTGCTTTTATCGTATTTAGAGTTAAGGTTAAAAAGGATTACATGAACAGACAGAAATTGTCTGTATTTTCTTCTATTCTTGAGGTACTTGTTTTTGCCATACATGGAAGTTCGCTATATTTAGTTTTGCCGACTAAATGGCCTTATCTTCCACAAATGCCAGAAAATTTAGTTGTTACAAATGTTTTTAGAGTAATGATAGTTGTTGGGATAATTATACTTTTTATTTCATGGTTTAAGTTGGGTACAAAAGCTAGTATGGGTGCAGATAAAAACAGGTTACAAACAGGTGGATTGTATAGATACTCCAGAAATCCTCAAATGCTTGGTTATGGTCTCATGATAACTTCTTTTCTTGTTGCATATTTTTCATATTTGGTATTAATTTGGTTTCTCCTTTTTATTATAGCCGCTTTTTTTATGATTAAATCTGAAGAAGAGTTTCTCTATCAAAAATATAAAGAAGAATATCGAGATTATTGCAAACAAGTGCCAAGGATAATTAAAATTGAAGTGTGATTGAAATATATGCCTTTCAATTCCATGCACCTTGTTTTAAGAAAATAAATATCATATTTTAGTATTTTTTCAAAATATCGATATCGATTATTGAGATTTGGTTTTTATTTTAAATAAATTTATTAATTATCCTCCTGTAAACCTGGGAAAATGAAAAATTCTATTGTAGTAATTGGGAGTTCGAATGTGGATATGATCATGAAAGTTGATTATATTCCTGAGTCAGGAGAAACATTAACCGGAGGCATATTTAATCAGGTTTATGGTGGAAAAGGAGCAAATCAGGCAGTAGGTGCTGCGAGAGCTGGAGGAGATGTTGCCTTTATTACTTCCGTAGGCGATGATGTATTTACCCCTCCTATGGTAAAAAATTTCAATGATGATGATATCAATACAAAATTTGTCTTTAAAGAGCCAACTCAACCATGTGGTTCAGCATTAATCATTATCGGTAAAAATGGACAGAATATTATAACCGTTGCTGCCGGTGCAAATGATAAATTAAGCCCCGATCATCTGAAAACCGCATCTGCACCAATACTTGGTTCAGAAATGATTATTCTTCAGAACGAGATTCCTCGCGAAACGGTAGAGTTTGCTATTAAAATGGCAAATAATAGCAGAATTAAGGTTTTGTGGAATTTTGCTCCGGCTATGGAAATAGATAAAAAGTATTTAGCCATGACAGACTTTCTTGTTTTGAATGAAGTAGAGGCAGAGTTTCTTTCCGGGATGAAAATTAAAAATATTAAAGATGCGGAATCAGCAGCCAGCAAGATAAAGGAGTTTGGTTCAGAAACGGTAATTATCACACTTGGCTCACAAGGAGCCTATTGTTTAAATGAAGATATAAACCTTCACGTCCCCACTCCCTATGTTGAGGTTGTTGACACTACAGCAGCCGGGGATGTATTTTGCGGAAGCTTTGCTGTTTCAATTACTGAGAAGAAAAGTATCGAAGAATCAATGAAATTTGCTACAGTTGCCTCAGCCCTCTCAGTAGCCAGGATGGGAGCGCAACCTTCTGCACCAACAAGAAAGGAAATAGATGACTTTATTCAGAATATGAAAAATTAGGCTTAATTTTACTGTTGGAGATTTTAAAATATATGAAATTGAATATAGTACTACCCCCCTCCAACCTCCCCCCTAAAAGGTGGAGGCAAGAGTTTTTAA
>JAGLSB010000684.1 GCA_023135955.1 Bacteroidales bacterium
CAATATATACAAGACAAAGCTTGATCAACCAATCTGGCAACTTTTTGTTGAAGGAAAAAGTATGATTACTGCCCGCTGGCCCAATGGCAATTGGTATGATGGTTCTGTTTGGGATAAAACAAAGTCGATGTGCTGGCCCGAAAAAGAAAACAGTGTTTTAGGAAACTATTATAATGAAGAACTTAAAAACCTGGATTTTAGTCTTGAAGATGGTGGTCTTATTATCGTTAATTCAGGATCTTTTAAAACCTATAAAGCTATTATTACTGAACATAAAGCAGCTTCAAATAATCTTCATTTCGATCCTTCAACGGTAAAGGTTCATTTTAGTTATGTAGACAGGGTTGAAAAGCATGGATATTTCTTTGAAGGAAAAAAAGAACTAATTGATGTTGAAGAAGAATGGTTTTTTGAGCCAAAAGATTCAATGTTATATCTCTTTGTTGCCGATGGTAAAAATCCAAATAATCTGAATATAGAAGGAAAAATAATGTCCTATGCTCTCGAATTTTCAAATTCTTCATTCATTGAAATTAATGATATAGATTTCTTCGGAACTACTTTTAATTTTGAAGATTGCAGTAATGTAACAGTTGAAAATTGTGATCTGCTCTACCCCGCCTATTCAAAGCGGATGTTAAGAGATATTTCGCAAATGGATGTGACCAAAATGCTGGTTAAAGACGAATTTACTCAGGCAAATAATAAAATAGTCAATTGCACATTTGCTTATGTTGATGGTCCTGCGTTGGAATTGAACGGAGTGGGGAACCTGATAGAAAACTGCTATATGCACACCATCGATTATAGTTGTACCTACGCCGGAGGTTATACCTTAAATATGATTAATGCACCAGAGCTGGTTTTTCGTCATAATACTATTCATACAACAGGTACTTCTGAAACATTTAAAGCCGGGAGAAGAAATATTATTGAATTTAACGATATTTCAAACACAGGTTTCCTTCAGAACGACGGATCGATGGTGCAGGTAAGCGTAAAGCAACAGGATCAATCGCAAACCCGGTTTAACTGGGTACACAATTCAGTGAAACAAGGATTACGTTTTGATAATTCGAATCTGCCAAACTCACCCTGGGGACAAAATGGTTCTTTGTATCATAATGTAGCCTGGAAAACGGATAGAATATTTTTCAAAGGAGATAAGCACTTTATTTATAATAACCTGATATTCGACAGTCATTTAAACGACCTGATTATATCCTCTAATACAGAAATAGCCGGATTTAATTATGAGACAATTACAAGAAATAATATAAGCAATAAATTTTCCGGGCACAGGACCAAACCTGGTGTAGATAATCCCGTTCCAGGCATTGTTGACCATAACTGGTCGGGGAATTTTAAAAACGCCGACGTAAGGACACAACTCAGGGATCCTGACAATTTAGACTTCAGGCCAAAAGCAGGTTCAGAAATTATTGATGCAGGGGCATTAATCGAAGGGAAAGACATAGAGTTCCTTGGTGCTGCACCCGATATCGGACCCTATGAATTTGGGGATGAAAGCTATTGGATACCAGGTTATCAGTCTGAGAAAGCAGGAACTCCTGTCCCACCAAATTTCTCAACAACAGTAAAAACAGATGCCGATCTGATGTGGCTCAAAGCTTATAAAACAGTTACTCATAATGTATATTTTGGTAATAATTTAGAAACTGTTGAACAAGCCACGGTAGATTCTCCCGAATTTAAAGGGCAGTTTGTGAATAATATTTTTGATCCTGGAACTCTTAAAAATGGAAATACATATTATTGGAGAGTAGATGCAGTGGGACAACAGGGAGTTATAAAGGGGGAAGTTTGGGTGTTTACTGTTGAGTTAGAGTAATATTAGATGAGGGATAGCGCCTTACCAGAGGTGAGGACGAGATTGCTTCAGTCGCCCTCGTACCTCGGGCTTCATCGCAATGACCTGGCTTTGGCCGTGGGGGGGTTAAAAAAGTTGGCGGCTTTGCCGCCAACTTTTTTACACCCTACAACCGAGTGAGAGTCGTCATTGCGAACCGAGGAACGAGGTGAAGCAATCTCATCTCAATTACGCATATTGGAATCCTAGGCTATAAGTTCCAACGAAGGAGGCGAAGCAATCTCGTATCCTTTGCGGTTGTTTGACTTCTATGCATTAAATATACCAATGCAGGAGGTGAAGCAATCTCGTTTTATTTGCGGATAACTGATTTGTGATTTCTGACTTTTATTAAGTTTAACTCTTCTCTGGCAGATGATACTTAAAACTTCTGTAACCGTATACAGCAACTACAACAAAACAAAGCATGGGCAATATATAGGAGAAATTTACCTCCGGTACTCCCATTATTAATACATCATTAAATTTATCTCCTCCAATATCCAATATGCGACCTTGCAAAGGAGGCATTAAAGCGCCACCTACAATAGCCATTACCAGTCCGGCGGATGCAAGTTTTGCATCCTCACCCAAATCGCGTAATGCAATACCATAAATAGTTGGGAACATTAGTGACATAAAAATAGAAATTGCCACAAGGGAGAATAATCCTGCCATTCCCGGTAAGAAAATAGCACCTGCAGTAGCCACTATTGCCAGGATCGCAAAGATCATCAATAATCTTCCCGAGTTGATGAATTTAAGCAAGTAAGTGCAAATAGCACGACCAGTTAAAAAGAGGATCATTGCCGACATATTATACCATGTAGCTGTAAGTTGCTGGTCAGCAGCCCTGCTTTCATTAAGTACATCAACATATTGGAAAATAAATGTCCAGACCATAATTTGTGCCCCAACATAAAACACCTGAGCAATTACTCCTTCATAATATCTTTTGCTTGACCTGAATCTTTTAACGGTCTGTTTGAAATTCAAATCATGATTCTGATCCTCTTTCCGAGGCATTTTCACGAAAGCAAGTACGGCTAACATGATGATAACAAATAATCCCAGAATTACATATGGATTCCTTATTATCTGTAAATCGTTGGCCCTGACTACTGCCTGTTCAGCAGAAGAGAGCATATTATAAGCAACTGAATCATAATCATCTGATTTTAGTGCTGAAATAATATATAGCTGAGCAACCAACATTCCTGACAAGGATCCGATAGGGTTAAATGATTGAGCAAGGTTCAACCTCCGTGTCGCTGTTTCAGGTGAACCCATCGAAAGTACGAAAGGATTTGCGGTAGTTTCAAGAAATGCAAGTCCAAATGTTAAAATATAAAGCGCCGCCAGAAAAAATCCAAAGGCTTCATATGAAGCGGCAGGATAGAACAGCAGAGCCCCAATAGCATAAAGGCTTAGTCCAACTAGTATTCCACTTTTATATGAAAATTTCTTAATGAACAATGCTGCCGGGATTGCCATTGTTGCATATCCTCCATAAAAAGCCAGCTGAATTAAGGACGCTTCAGTATTTGATAATTCCTTTAAAATCTTTTTAAAGGCAGATACCATTGGATTGGTCATATCGTTTGCAAATCCCCATAATGCAAATAAACTGGTTATCAATATAAAAACAATCAGGTACTTCTTTTCAATAATTTTTTGTTTTTCTTTCATGGTTTTCACTTATTAATTTTAATATATCATTATTTTCTTCTGGAAGAATCTCTTATAACTAATTCTGTTTTAAGTATTATATCTGTTGATGTTATTAATGACTTCGGCTTATTTATTTGCAGAATTGCCTGTTCACAAGCTACCCTACCCATTTCAATAGCCGGCTGTGCAATCGTTGTTAAATTCGGTTCAATAATTTCTGACCGCGGATCGTTACTAAATCCAACAATTGCAACATCATCGGGAACCAATATTCCTCTTTTTCTACAATCTTGAATGCATGCGATTGCCGTAGTGTCATTAGAACAAAAAATTCCATCCGGAGCATCTTCTGGTTTTACAAAAAAATGATCCATTGCTTTCTTTCCATCCTCAGATAATAACATACATTGATAAATAAACTCTTCCCTCACCGGAAGATTATGATCCTTTATTGCATCCCTAAATCCCCGTACCCTTTCACTATAAATTTTCAGGTCCAATATGCCAGTAATGGCAGCCAGATTCCTGCACCCTTGTTCAATTAAATGAGCGGCTCCCATATAGGCAGAACCGTAATCATCTATAAAAACTTTTGTTGCCATAATTTCCTCTGTAACCCTATCAATTGATACAATTGGAATTCCACCTGTTAAAAATGGCTTAAAATGATCATAATTTTTTGCCCGCATTGACAATGACACGATCAATGCATCAATATTTAGTGATAATAAAGAATTTACTACATCAACTTCGGTTTCATACTCATCGTTTGACTGACTAATAATAACGGTATAATTATTTTCTCTAGCCATTATTTCAATTCCCGCTATAACCGAATTGAAAAAATAATCGTTAATCTTAGGGACGAGGATAGCAATTGTACGGCTTTTTTTTGTCCTGAGACTAGCAGCGTTCCTATTAACTTTATATGCCTTTTTTGCAGCAAGCCTTTTTACAGTTTTCCTAAGCTCCGGTCCTACTCCGGGATGCCCTTGCAGTGCCCTGCTTATGGTTGAAGGAGAAACATTAAGTTCCCTGGCAAGATCATATATAGTTACTTTCTTTTCCATAAATTATTGCTAAAAATAAAACAATTATGTATTTTTACACAATCGATTGCGTTTTTTTTATATAAATTTTATATATTTTGTTATTTCTCAGTATAATAAACAAATATATCGATTGTTGTAAATTAAGTATTGTAGAGAAATAATCCTGATTAAAGCCTAATCATACAGGGGAATAACTTTCACTCACGGGAGGTAATGGCCCCATAAAAATATCGGGATTGATGTTAACTTCTTTGAAAGCTTTGGGAATAACTGACCAATTAAACCGAATGAAATGAGCTCTCCGGTTTATCATCAGGGAACACCATTGAGCATTAGCTATTGAAAATAAATTAATTATTACCAGATGAAAAAACCATTTAAACGATTTTGCAAAACTCTGACCTTAAAAAATAATCCTGAATTGATAAGCAAATATAAGGATGTACATGCTGCAGGTAAGGCATGGCTCGAAATTACACAAGGAATGAAAGATGTTGGGATTATCGATATGGAGATTTATATTTATGGAAATCAATTGTTTATGATTATGGATACTGAGGTTGAATTTAATCATGAAGAAGCTATGACAGAGCTTGCAACAAAACCCAGACAAGCAGAATGGGAGAAGCATGTTTCAGAATTTCAGAATACAGATTCTGATGCCACAGCTGATTCGAAATGGCAATTAATGGATAGAATTTATGAAATGGATCAGGTTGAAAATTACAATGCTATTGATGGACAGTTAAAATCATAGAATTAAAAATAATGGAAAAGTTAAAAGCAAATAAGGAATTCGGAAAAACAGGACTCAGTGTCCCTCCAATAATTTACGGAACCAGTTATCTTGGGAATTTGTATGCCGATATTGGTAAAGCAGCCAAACTGGAAATTGTAAAGAAATGGTTTGAATGTACTGAAAAGCCTGTAGTAATAGATAGTGCAGGTAAATATGGTGCAGGTCTTGCACTGGAAATGATTGGAGAATTACTTGACGAGCTTAACATTGACCCTGATGATGTAATTATCAGCAATAAACTGGCATGGTACAGGGTCCCTTTAACTTCCGATGAACCAACTTTTGAACCGGGAGCATGGGCCAATCTGAAATACGATGCAGTTCAGCGAATCAGCTACCAGGGAATTCTGGATTGCTATGAGCAAGGGAACAATTTGTTGGGTGGAAAATACAAAACAAGTCTGGTCTCTGTTCATGATCCGGATGAATATCTGAACACGGCAAAATCAGAATCTGAGAAAGAAGATAAACTTAATGACATCTACGAAGCCTACAAGGCTCTTTTTGAGTTGAAAGAAAAAGGTGAGATTAAGGGTATAGGTGTTGGGTCCAAAGATTGGAAAATTATTAAGGACCTTAGTCAATCTCTGAATTTTGACTGGGTAATGTTTGCAAATAAGTTTACTATTTATCATCACCCATTGGAGATGCTGGAATTCATTGACACATTGCATAACAATGGGGTTGGAATTGTCAATTCAGCTGTTTTTAATGCTGGATTTTTAACCGGTGGACAATTTTTTGATTATGTCAAGATTGATCAGGATGACCCGAAATATAAGCACTTGTTTCTCTGGAGAGATAAATTCCATGCCATTTGTGATCAATTTAAAGTAAAGCCTTCTGATGCTTGTATACAATTTGGTATCTCTCATCCCGCGATAGCAGGTATTGCATTAAATACAAGTAAACCTGAAAAAATGCCTGCTAATGTAAATATAATTCAAAAAGTTTTTCCGACTGAATTCTGGAAAACATTAAAAAATGAAGGAATAATAGATCCTGGTTATAAATATCTGTAAAGATTGATATTATGCATATTGACGCTCATCACCATTTCTGGCAGTATAATCCGGTTGAATATGACTGGATTGACGACAGTATGAAAAAAATCAGGAAAGATTTCCTTCCCGGGCACCTGATGGATGAATTGAAAAAGACCAGTATTGAGGGAGTTATTTCTGTACAAGCAAGGCAAATAATTGAAGAAACAGAATGGCTGTTAGAATTTGCCAATGAACATTCATTTATTAAAGGAGTAACCGGGTGGCTCCCACTGATAGATCCTGAGATTGACAAGTACCTTGAAAAATATTCAGCAAATAAAAAACTCAAAGCAGTCCGGCATGTTCTTCAGGGAGAGGCAGACAACTATATGCTTGCCGACAATTTTTACAGGGGTATCCAGGCTCTTAAAAAATATAACCTAATTTATGAAGTCCTTATTACTGAAAGTCAGTTAGGTAATTCGATTAAAGTAGTTGACATGCATCCGGATCAGATTTTTGTTCTTGATCATATTGCAAAACCCCTTATAAAAGAGGGAATAATTTCTCCCTGGAAGGAAAATATTATTGAACTTTCAAAAAGGAATAATATATATTGCAAAATATCCGGAATGGTTACTGAAGCAGACTTTCAATCATGGACACCAGAAAGTCTATTCCCTTATATGGAGGTTGTGCTGGAAGCATTTGGTCCGGAAAGATTACTTTTTGGTAGTGATTGGCCCGTATGTGAGGTAGCTTGTGAATACAGCGAGTGGGTGGACCTAGTAAAAAAATTCTTGTCACAACTTTCAAATATTGAAAGTGATATGATAATGGGAAAGAACGCAATAAAAATCTATAATTTATAAGAGGTAGTATTAATAATAAATCTGTTCAACAGAAGTTATTACGCGAATTTGCGCTATGATAAAATACTAATAATACATAATGTAAGAATTTATATATGAAAGCCATACAAATTGAGAAACCAGGAATAGTAAGAGAAGTACAGATTGAAAAACCTGTTCCTTCTGAAGGAGAAGTGTTATTGAAAATCAACATCATAGGATTATGTGGTTCAGATATGAGCTCATATCTTGGGAAAAATCCAATGGTACAATATCCCTTAATTCCCGGGCATGAAATTTCAGCTACAATAACCGAAATAGGAAATAATGTTCCAGATACTTTTAACATAGGAGAAAAAGTAACTGTTGTTCCTTATACTAATTGTGGAACATGCTCTTCATGCAAAAATGGCAGAGCCTATGCATGCAGGTACAATCAAACATTAGGTGTTCAACGTGATGGCGCACTTGTCGAATTTATTACCGTTCCATGGCAAAAAATTATTAAAGCCAGTTCTTTGAACGAAAAGGAACTGGCATTAGCTGAACCTCTTACAGTTGGATTTCATGCCATTGCAAGAGGAGAGGTTACCGACTCTGATACGGTTATGGTTTTGGGTTGTGGAATGATTGGAACCGGGGCAATTATCAGAGCAGCTCTCAGAGGAGCCAAAGTTATTGCGGTAGATATTGATGATTCAAAATTAGCAATTGCCAGGGAGCTGGGTGCAGAATTTACTATTAACTCTCTAAATGAAAATGTTCATGATAAAATAGAAGCTATTACAGATGGACATGGCCCTTCAGTAGTAGTAGAAGCAGCAGGTAATCCAAAAACTTATCTAATGGCTGTGAAAGAAGTTGCCTTTACGGGCAGAATAGTATGTATAGGATATGTAAAAGATGAGGTTTCCTTTGCAACAAAATTATTTGTACAAAAGGAGATGGATATCCGAGGTTCCAGAAATGCAACAGCATCAGATTTTGAAGCTGTAATTAAGTACCTTGAAACAGGCAAGTGCCCGGTAGAGAAGCTTATTACCAAAACTGTTAAAATCGAAAATTCACAAGAGGTATTTAAATACTGGGAAGAAAATTTAGCTAAAGTTTTAAAAATCTTAATTGAAGTATAAATTTATTGTATTATTTGCCGGGATAAATTGATTTAAGAAAAGTCAGATCAACCTTTAATTTATAATCATCGCATTTTGCGAATATCCCTAATAATTTGGAAATAGGTCCTTTCCTGTAGAAAGAATCTGAAAAGGCAATAATTATAAAGGGATTACAAATGCAGATTCAAATAGTCTTGATTATTCAAGGTATTTACAAGAGAATCGGGAATACGATTATACTTAGTTTTTACATCCAGGGGATTTGCTCTCGATTTTAATAATGGCATTGGCCCATGAGTTATCAATATATCTCCCTGGTCAATCATCCAATTTTCCAATTCG
>JAGLSB010000685.1 GCA_023135955.1 Bacteroidales bacterium
TTGAAGATCCGGTCTCCATACCATTTAGTCATATAATCTGCTGACCATTGGTTGCTCGAATCTGTGTGACATTGATTGCAGGCATTGGGTGTGCCGAGCTTGTCGGAGAGATCGGGCCTGGGAATTCTTATGCTATGATCTCTTCTGGGGTCAAGTATCATGTAAGTTCTTTCATGCATGTGACATTCAGCACAACTTGCTCCTTCTTTAGCCGGATCATGAAAGTGGTGTTGACGTGTGCCATACTCTGTTGCTATATGACAACGGTAGCACAATGCATTTCCATCAACATATACCTTCCCGCTATGCGGTTCATGACAATCTTTACATACCACCCCCGATTGGTACATCTTACTTTGCAAAAATGAACCATATACATACACCTCATCCTGGATCTGTCCATCGGCAAAATATGATCCCTCGTCTAACAGTGAGGGCCAGTGAGTTTCAAGTAGAGAGCCTCCGTGGTAATACTCTTCGGTGATAACCGACCGACGTGAATGACACCTGGCACACATCTGTACTAGTTCATCTGATTCCCTGGGAACGGATCTTCGGGCTGTTGTAGAGTCGGGGTCAAATACCCAGGTGGCATTGTCGGTATCCTTTAACCGTACTACGAGGCCAAGATCAGGATAGACATCGGGACTGGCACCTTCATCCACTTTATTGGCCCAGTCTACATGTGTCGATCCGGGACCATGACAGGATTCGCAAGAGACATCAATTTCATTCCATGTTGTATTGTAACTCCTGGTCTCAAAATCGTAATCTTTTTTTACGTTAGTAGAATGACATTCAGAGCACATATAATTCCAGTTATGTGCGGTATGGGTCCAGAAGAGGATGTCATCTGAAGGGATTCTTTCATCATTATAGAGATGAAACCATCGCTGACCTCCCTCATCTTTTGGGCGTGTATCCCATGCAATAGAAAGACACTGGTAAGCTCCTTTTGGGAATTTAATAAGATATTGTTGTAGTGGTTTGATCCCAAAGGTGTAGGAGATCTCAAATTCTGTCATCTCTCCATCGGGACCCTCAGTATATACATAATAGCTGTTTTCTTTTTTGTAAAATCTGGAAGTTACACCAAAATGGGTGAAAGAGATATTATTGAAATCACCCAGAACAGTTGATTCATTTGCCTCATCCATGGCCATATCATGATCAGAATGCTGGAACAGGCTATGCTCCTTCTTATGACATTCGGCACAGTCCTGACGACCCACATATTCATGCTTTAATTCAGTCTTTTGCAAACTTATGTCATTGCTGCCATCTTTATTGTTAGTATTACAACTGAATAACAATATTGTTGAGAAAAGAATTATTATTGAAGAATAGAGAGATATTTTGAGAAATTGTTTCATGATCATTGAAATATTATCAGAATAAAATATCCAACCCCGGCAGGGTAAATGAGTTTATTTAATGTAAGTTTATAGTTCAGAGCTTCAGTGAACTATATAAAATAGAAAATTATTAATATTCGTAATTTTCACTCCATCCCCTATTTCCCACAGCCCAAAACTTACATTAATTATCCTGAGTACACTGGTTAAAACTGTTTTTACAATGCCAAATTTATATAAAAATCATAAAATATTCCTCTGAAAGTGGTTAATTTAAAAAGAATCTTGATAAATTTATCGATCATAAATCTTCAACATTTTATTGATCTATTTTATGGAGCGCAGAAAGTTTTTTAAAAAATTGTCCATTATTCTGGCATCTATTGCAGGAACAGCTGTAGGAGTGAGCTTTGTCAGGATTTTTTTATTCAATGGTATGGGGAGGAGACTGAAAATAAAACTTGGTAAACCTTCCGAATACCCGGTGGATACATACACACTGATCAAGGATGAAGATATATTCTTGTACCGGGATCATGAGGGATTGAAGGCTGTTTCATCGGTTTGTACCCATTTAGGGTGTACTGTTCACAGAACAGCAGATGGATTTGAATGTCCCTGTCATGGATC
>JAGLSB010000686.1 GCA_023135955.1 Bacteroidales bacterium
GGGATATGATCTCATTTGGCCCAACTATTCGTTTCCCTCATTCACCTGATGAAAAAGTGAATATTGAATCAGTTGGAAAATTCTGGGATTTTCTGGTAGAAACATTAAAAAAGATTCCTGCAAAATAATGTAATACAGAATATAAATTGATCTAAAATAAGACTTTCCAATTTCTATCTTCTCTCATTTCGGCTCATTTTTTCGATAATGATATAGCGTACCTTTATCAAATGGTGTCCATAAACAAGCTTTTAATCCAGATTCTTTAAGACATTTATTTGTCCATGTATTACATGTGAAAAATAAATTATAGGAATTATTTGCGTTGTAATAACAATCATAGGTATTGGTTTGAAATCCTTGAATTTGGATGGTATTCCCTAAAGAATCTCTCATAAAACTCTGTTCAATAAAATTAACAATAGTTTTATATTGCTCTTTATTAATTGAAATAATTTTACACTTATCATTAATCTGTAGATTGGTATGATAATCAATATGAATTGCAGACGGACTTCGAAGAAAGGTCGCAATAAATGCCGTTTTTAGCGTTAAATCGGACCACTCTGGAGTATTCATATAGAATTCTTTATCTCCCCAGCCAAAACTAATAAAGTTTACTATGTGAGTAATTTTATTGTCAATCCATACATCTGTTGTCCAGTCTTTTATCTCATTACGTATTGGTAGCGCAATATCAAGATGTACACCATTTGTTTTAATATAAATATCAATTTCATTGTTTGTGGCAACATTTCGATTAACAGGGATTATTGAAAAAATGATTGCAAATATTATATAAGTAGAGACAAACAAAATTAATGATGATATAATCCATTTTAAGTATTTGAATAGTATTAAAAAGAGTCTTTTCATTATCTGTTTTTGTTATAAATTTAAGGTATCCTTGAACCTGATTGTTGCCATTTGTTAAGAGGCTAATACAAAAAGTTTAACTAAATTAGCTTTTAATTATAAAACAAAAACATTTTACATATGAGTAAATTGAAAAGCTATATTAATGTTGGTTTCATTTTCTGTCTCATCGGATGTTTTTCTTGTGGAAAATCACCAGTGCAAGAAAAAGGCGAATGGCATAATTTTCATGGCTTGGCCCGTGACAATAAATCTACTGAAACAGGATTATTAAAGAAATGGCAGGAAAAGGGGCCTGAATTATTATGGACAATTGAAGACCTTGGTAAAGGTTACACTTCTGTATCCATAGCTGAGGGATATTTATATACTGCTGGTGTCATTGATTCACAAACAGTTGTATTTGCTTTCGATCTGAATGGGAAACTGGTTTGGCAGCAATCCAACGGTCAATCCTGGGAGGCAACCAGGTCTCATGCAAGGGCATACTCCGGTTCTCGAAGCACTCCAACATACGATAACGAGCTTATATATCACCTTAATGCATTAGGACGACTAGCGGCTTTTAATTATAAAACAGGGAAAGAAATCTGGGTTCTTGAACTTCGTGAGCTATTTGATGCAGAAATACCTGAATATGGATATTCCGAATCCATTCTTATTGATGGAGATCGTTTGTATTGCAATCCCGCAGGAAAGAAAGGATTTATGGTCTGCCTGAATAAAAAGAACGGGGAACTAATATGGGTGAATACAGAAATTTCCGGAGCAGTGGGATTCAGTTCTCCTATTATTGCTGATTTCGGCGGTTATCGCCAGTTAATAAACCTGTCTTCGAATTGTGTTTATGGTGCGGACACGGAAACAGGAAAACTGCTATGGAGAGTAGAGTATGAGAACAGCAGATCGAATAATTGCACAGATGCTATATTTCATGATGGTTATGTGTTTGCTTCCACCGGTTATGGCAAAGGCAGCATACTGATGGAACTAGAGGCTTCGGGAAAAGAGATTATTCCTAAAACGGTTTGGGACACAGTTCTTATGGATAACCATCATGGCGGTGTAATTTTGCATGATGGATATTTATATGGGGCAGGTCACAACGCAAGAGGATGGTTCTGTTTGGATTTCATGACGGGGGAAGAGATGTGGAAAGCTCCCGGAAAAGGTTCAGTATTTTACGCAGACGATATGTTTTATTTCCTGGAGGAAAAAGGGATAATGAAACTGGTTAAAGCTACACCGGAAAAATATGATGAGATTAGCTCATTCAAAGTGCCAAAGGGCGGAGAGGGAGTGTATTGGGCACATCCTGTAGTGTGTGGCGGAATCTTATATATACGGCATGCTGATAAGCTGTTTGCTTATGATGTCAGAGATAAATAAACACAGGTTTAGGCTGAGTCTATATAATTAGGAAATACAAAAATTGATAATAAAATGGATCGAAAAACATTTGTAAAGACAATTGCTGCCAGCGGCATGCTAATTGGCACTGGGAGTGTTTTCTCCAGGCAAACTTTAAATTCAGACCAGGTTCTACAACCAATCAATCTTCCAAAACCCGAGAAGGACGGTGGCATATCCGTATTGGCAGCTCTGCATTTAAGAAGGACCAATCGCAACATCAGCTCAAAAAAACTTCCTCTGCAGGTGATCTCGAATCTACTCTGGGCAGCATTTGGAGTGAACCGGGAGAGTGCTTCATTTAACAAACCGGGTAGAACAGCCCCATCGGCAAGCAACTCGCAGGAGATCGACCTATACCTGGCCATGCCTGAAGGAGTCTACCTTTATGAGGCTATTCCCCACCGTTTGTTTCCGATTGTTGCAGGGGACTTTCGTTCCAGGGCCGGAAGGCGTAGTGCTGCTTCTGCTCCAGTGAATATTTTCTATGTTGTTGATCTTACTCGATACGATTTGGGACCAGATCAGCCGGATCGGGCCATTGGAGATCCGGAAATACAAAAGTCCTATTATTTCACCGATACGGGGTTTATTGCACAAAACGTATACCTCTTCGCGGCCTCGCAGGGTTTGGCTGCCTGGTTCCATAATTGTGACAAGGAGAATACGGTTAAGGAATTTAATCTGCAGTCACATCAGCGGGTTCTCTTCGCACAGTCCGTAGGTTATCCGGAGAAAAGTTAGATAATGTATTGAGGTGTGAAAATATTCTGTATGATATATTCGCATTATAGTTAAACCATGTAATGACTAAACTCCTTTGTTTCTAAACTTTATTTTTTAATTATCTTGAAAGTATTATTATTTATTTTTATAAAATAGAGTCCTGATCTCAATGAAGTCATATTGATACCTTTATTATCAATTAAAACAGCTTGCTTAATACCTGATATACTGTAAATTTCAACATTCTTGATTGCAGAATCAATATTAAAATGTAAAATATCGGATACAGGATTAGGATATAGGTTTATTGTTTCTAATACTTCTGATGAGATACTTAGTATTGTTAAAGATTCTGTGTTAGACTTGGAAGATTCGTTAAAAGAACGGTCAAGAACAGTAACATAATACTGATAATATTCACCATTTACTATTGAAGTATCAGTATAATTGTTCTGGTAAACAGATGAACATAATAAAGAAAATGCACTTTCATTTTCAGCACGAAAAACATTATAAGACTCGTAACTATCCTCAGTAAAAGCATCCCAATTTAATATCACTTTATTATTTTGCCATAGCGCTGATAAATTAGTTGGCGCACTTGGTAATAAAGTGTCTACAACAGAATAAAAATGCTCCTGCCCCAAAGTTGATACTCCTGAATAGACTTCATAACCTGCAGAAATTGATTTTACCCATAAATTTGGATCTGCTACTTTTTGATCTACCAAAGTTGCTTCTCCTGATGGTAGTTCAAGGTGCTGAATATAGTTTACAGTCGCTTCAACAAATATTTTTAAAGGATGATCTAATTCAGGAGGAATGTTGTTATTATCTGCAGGGATAAATTTAATGTGGACCTTATTGTTTTTGTGTTCATTTGGGTCTCCAACAGGATATTCAAAAAATTTATACCTAACTGCCCATTGATATTCCATACCATCTATCATCAAACTAAAAGGAACTATTTCATTTATTGAATCACGAGCAAACCAATAATAAGAACCATAACCCGTATTTGCTTTATCCTCAAGTTCATCTTGTTCAAATCGTTCAAATTGGATTACAAGGTCGTAATCGCGATCTTCATCAATCGGTTCATTATTAGCTAACCCACCATCAAAAATAACATTAATTGTAGCCCACCATTTATCTGAAATATCATTTGCATCTATTTGAAATGTTTTCCATTTTATTCTTAAATCATTCTCTAAATTTTGAAGTTGAACAGGCATGCCACAAGCCATAAAATTAGCAGGATAATATTTTCCTCCTGTTTTAAAAGCGCCAACACTTCCACTTGGATAACCATCAAAATTAGATTCCCCATCCTGATTAGTATAATTAAATGAGAATGCTGCTCCTTTAACGTTTATTATCGCAGGATCTATATTGTATGTCATTGGAGAACCTTCATCATACATTGAGTTTGACAAACCAAAGTTATGATTACTTTTTATCATAGTATTTTGATTTGAAACTACAGTTGTTTGACTAAACATGGAATTAATTATACTAATTAATAAAATACTTGTTAATATTTTTTTCATATTTTAGAATGGTAAGTTGATGTATTTAGATTTCTGCTTTTTATGTATAGTAGCATTAAATATAAAAAAAATAGATTATTTCGGCGCATCAAAAAAGATTATTAATTATTTAACACGCATTTGAAAGTTATATGATTAATCTCTATTACTCCTTTACTTTCATCCAAAATTTATGCTCAACATTTATTCTCAAGTTATGGATAGATCAGCTTCCTGAGGCAAAATAATTTTAACAATTTATTAATAGAAAATCCCTATAAATAGGTACTTCCCTATTCTTCTTTAAGCTTTAATTTGCATTATTAATAATCTATCTAAATAAGAAATGAAAAAACTATTATTTTATTGTGCAATAATACTTTATACTGGGATATTA
>JAGLSB010000687.1 GCA_023135955.1 Bacteroidales bacterium
TCGATATTAATGTGGTTGAACCTACTGATGATTGTGTGCTTGCTTTTCCTCTTGAACATATGAATGTAACGCCCGGTAGCTGGGGGACACGTTATTATGTAACAGAGGAAACCTCTGTAATGGATACTATTGGAGATGTTCCTTTTGCAGAGAGAGTTGATACTCTTTTGGCCCATATCGAAATTGCCTCCAATGCAACATGGGAGATTATCTGGGTTGATGGAGCAGAGAGAGTGGACTTAAAAATTGGCGATATTTTTAAGGTAATAGCTGGAGATGGAGCTACAGCCAAAGAATATTATATCGATGTTAACGATTATAATAAAAACGATAATGCATTACTTGCTTCGATCACCTGGCCAGATATGCCTGGATTTATTAGTGATGCCTGGATTGGAGATACTATACCGGGTTTTAGCCCTACATCATCAGCATTTAATATTGTACTACCTTATGGAACAGTAAATGTCCCTGCACTGGTAGCGAAAGCTCAGGATGTTAACGCTGTAGTTGACATTGACCGAGCAATTTCGCTAGGTGGCGGTCAGGAAGAAAGAACAACAATCTTTACTGTTACAGCGGAATCGGATACTACGGAATCTATTTACAAGGTTACTTTTGTTGTAGAAAAAGATTATTCTAATTTACAGCCATATAGTCCGGAACCTTTCTTCTCAGAAATTATTGCAAGACAAAAGGCTTCTGGTTGCGCAATAGAGATTGTAAATTCCGGAAATACACCATTATTTTTGGATCAGTATATGATCGTTCAATCTGATAATGCGAAAAATGCTGTAGCTGCAATAACTCAATGGGGATCAGATAGTGATACTGATTATACAAACAGATTTGGCAAATATGTGCCGGGTTTTAAATATACCAAAGATACCGCTGAATGGAGAGCTAATCCTGAGTTCCTTATTCCTGATCCAAACGTTGATCCTTATGTAGCTCCGGGAGAGGTATTTGTTATGATGAAATTACATACCGGTTCAACTAAAGTAAGTCCTGACTGGGAGGAGGCAGATATTATTATGTCTCCGCATGAATCTCAAATTAGTGATCCTTTAGTTCATCCGGTTGGCGCCTGGAATCCCTGGGATGAAATTCCAAGTTCGAATAATAATGCTGCAGAAGTATATCAGGATAACCATTTTCTTTTCAAAATTGTTGGAGATTCAATCATGGATGGTGAAAAAGGATTATCCGATCCAGAGGATTTTGAGCTGATTGATGTTTTTGGTATGCAAGCAGAAGGAGATTGGGTAATTGCAGGAGTTGAATTTCCAGGGAACAAAGGTAAAGATTTGGATCTTAACCGTAAACCTCATATTGATGGTGGTGTAACTTTGGTTGGTGATGGAATCGGAACTAATTTTGATGATACTGACTGGCTTTTCAGGTCGGGAAAAGGTATTCCTAATCAGGACGGTGAGATATTTAGTAACACAGATATTAGTAATATGCTCGGATTCCACGAAATGGATCCTGTAACAAAGTATATGTCTACTGTTAGCTCCCTTGCATATAAAGTATCTCTCGGATTCTCAGTTGATGAGCTTATAAGAGGTGTTGTTGACGGAACAAGCGTAGATGCATTCATGGCTAATATAATTCTATCTGATCCTGATCAGGGCATAGTTCTTAAAGGAGCTGCTGCTAAAACAGGTGCCGATGTTCTTGTTAGCGAGGATACTCTGGTTGTCACTTCAAAGGATCTTTCTAATATCACTAAATATGTTCTTGAAGTAACTGCCACGGGGCTTAACGACGACGCAAACTTAACTGCTGCTGACGGTTCCGGCTATGTAATTGATATTACAGGCGAGACAGGAACGGTTTCAGGTATCCTTTATGGTACAAGCATAGCAGATGCCCTTGCCGGTATTGAGAAATCTGCCGATGCAATCTTGAATGTAATTGACGCTGACGGTAATCTACTTCCAATGCAGGTTCTTAACGCCGATACTATTCTTGTTCCTACCTATGTGAGTACTGACGTTTATTTCGAAGTTATTGCTGAGAATGGAACAACCATTATTACTTATAATCTCGTACCAATCTCATTGGCGAGCGATGCCTTTGTTGTATCGGATGTGTATGCAGTTGATCAGGATTTGATGGTTATTTCAGTTATCCCCGGTGGAACAGAAGTTAGTACCTTTTTGGATAATGTGGTCCCTGTTGCAGGTGCTTCAATAGTTCTTAAAGATAAAGCCGGATTTGAGAGAACCATGGGTAATATCTCTTACGATGATCAACTACATGTTACCTCAGAAGATGCAAAAGTTACAGTATCTTATTATCTGACATTCCAGTTGGAGCTTTATCCCGATATGTCAAATACAGCTCCTGTTGTAAGCATTGAAGTTTCAAGCTTCAATATTGAGCCTGCTGCAACAATTAGTCTGACCGCTACAGCAACCGACGATGGTAATCCTGTTCCTTCTGCCATAACTTACCTTTGGGAAGTGATAAGCGGAGATGCGGGAACGGTTAGCATTGCTAATCCGGGACAGCTTGTAACAGATGTTACATTTAACTCTCTTGGTACCTTTGAGTTACAGCTTTCTGTAAGCGATGGTGTTATGACCGGAACAGCTGTTGTAACTGTTGTTGTTGCCGGAGTAGGAGTAGAGGGTCTGAATGCTGCTTTTGTAAGGGCCTATCCTAATCCTGCTAGTGAGGTCCTGAATATTGAATTAGGAAATAACACAGGCAAAGCAAATATCAGAATAATTGATATTACAGGCCAGATAAGCTATCTTTCTGATCATGAGGATGATCTTGTCAAGCTTGACCTCGCTAAATTCAAGCCTGGTATTTACTTCATCTTTGTAGAAATGGAAAATGAATCATTTGTTAATAAAGTACAGATTGTAAAATAATATTATAAAACTCTGAAAAAATTGAGGGTGTCCTTTTTGGGGCACCCTTTTTTTATGATATTTTTTTTAGAATAGAATTACCTTGCTTTACTGTATTTTATGACAAGATTACTTCAGTCGCCCTCGTAGCTTTTGTCATCTTCCAGACGAGATTACCTCAGTCCCCCTCATACCTCGTGCTCGCCC
>JAGLSB010000688.1 GCA_023135955.1 Bacteroidales bacterium
GCAATCTCGTATCTTTGTGGGTGCTGGATTCGAACCGACGCAGGAGGTGAAGCAATCTCGTATCTTTGTGGGTGCTGGATTCGAACCGACAGAGGAGGTGAAGCAATCTCGTATCTTTGTGGGTGCTTGGATTCGAACCGATGGAGGAGGTGAAGCAATCTCGTATTCTTTGGTCTTAAATATTAGTATAAAAATCAATATTCTCTTTAAATACTACATCGATTGGACTATAATTAATTCTTTTTCCTGGTTTCTCTGTTAAGATATAAGTAAACATAGCCATCACACTTTTGTAACCCTGGTCTTCAGGTTTCTGGCAAATGAGGAAATCGATTACTCCGCTATTTAAATATTTAATATTATTACCTGCTAAATCATATCCTCCCAGAAATAATTTAGTGTAATTCTTTTTGGAAATAAATTTAGCTACTTGTTGGACTCTTGCATTAGTTACAAATACTCCTTCTAAATCTGGATTATCTGAAAATATCTTCGTTAATGATTTTTCCGGTTCTTGATTATCTGTTGGATCAATTTCAGCAGAAATTGTTGTTATTTTTTTAGGTTCTTCTAAATTATCAATAAAATTTAAGAATCCTTTTTCCCTATTTTTCAAGTGTCTCGTAATTGCCAATTTATTAGACAGGTTCAGAATTAATACTTTAGAATTCTTTTTAACGCAGCAGGACATCAATTTTGCAGCTAAATATCCACTTTGTACAGCATTTTGTCCAAAATAACTTTTAACATCAGCACCTTCAATGGTTGAATCAATAAAAATGACTGGTGTTTTTTCTTCATTGCATTTTTTCAAAAATGCTAATGATTCTTTATGAAAAGAAGGGGCAAATATAATTCCATCATAATTGCCTTTCAATATTATTTTACTCTGAATTATAAATGATTTCTTATCTTTTGTACTGAATTTATAAATCTGTATTTCAACATTATTATCTATTAATTCTTGTATAGCTTGATTTATACCAACCAAAGGATTTTCCCAATATAAATTATTATTATCGTATGGTTCGGGTATCAATACCGCTATTCTGATTATTTTTTTTGACGCCAATGACTTGGCCAATAAATTAGGAGTATAATTTAACTCATCTATTATTTTAATAACCTTTGCCCACTTTTTTTCATTTACATTGCCACGATTATGCAATACTCTATCAACAGTTCCAACTGAGACATTTGCAAGTTTAGCTATGTCTTTTATCCTTATTTTCTTCTTATTTTCTTCCATAATTTTGAACAATAACATCATTATTCTGTGCTCGCACACAGCAAATATATAAAAAAATGAAAAAAAATGAAAAAAAATTAAACTGTGCTCGCACACGGTTAATAAGGGTTTCAACCATTTTTGACCTTTATAAATCGTCGAACAGGCAAGTATTTACTTGCTTATAAGAAAATACTGTATTAAATTAGATACGGTTTTCTCAAAATTTATTCATTAGAGAAACATTAAAACTGAATAACATTTATTCTATGTTTAACGCGAGCAAAAAATACATTATAATATTTCAAATAATTTCTCTTATTAATTAATAATTTCTTAACCATTAAAAAACACAGCTATGAAAAAAATTTTACTGAGTATTATGGCAATATTTTTATTCAGTTCTGTTAGTTTGATTTATGGACAGACCGATGTGGAAGTATTTATTAAAGCAACTGATTCTACTGTTACTGAAGTTGAGGGAACTACAGTAACAGTTTATCTTTCTTCTGATGATGTAGAACAGGAACAAGATAAAATGGATGCTCTTTTTGATGACGATCTTGATGCCGGATGGGATGGTGCAGAAACTGATTTGTTAAAACTTCATGTGGGATTAAGGTTTACTGAAGTTCCTATCCCTCAAGGATCTACAATTGGCTCTGCCTGTGTAGAAATGTGGTCACATGAAGCAAAAAATGCCGAAGATGTATGTAACTTAAACATTTTTGGCGAAGCTACAGATAGTGCCGAAACTTTTACTTTAGATGCATTAATTACTGATCGGACAATGACAACCGCTACTGTTAGATGGGAGATCGCAGAAGCATGGGATTTATGGCGGCCATATAGTACGGCTGATATAAGCCCGATTATCCAGGAAATAGTAAACCGTGATGGATGGGTATCAGGCAATGCTCTTGCTTTAATCTTTTTAGGAGAAGATAACCAGGGACCAACATTAACTGAAAATGCAAGAGAATTTGAATCTTTTGAGAATATTGCGGATGCATCAGATGTGGGTCCTGATGGTCCTGGCGACGGAGCAAATCATCCTGAACGAGTCCCAAAACTTATGGTCACATATTTTCCAACTTCGGTAGAGGATGTAAAAGGGCAACAACAATTCGTAAATATATACCCGAATCCTTCAAATGGAATTTTAAATTTATCATTCCAATCGTACGGCGATACACAGATGAAGATTTTCAATGCAAAAGGCCAGCTTGTAATGTCTGCTGAGATCACTTCAGAAACAACTACATGGGATGTCAGCAACTTACAGAGTGGAATATATTTTCTTGAAGCCGTTCAAAATAATAAAACATTTACTCAAAAATTGTTACTGAAATAAGCAATTGATTATAATGTTAATCTATCTGCCTCATTTATGGCAGATAGATTTTTCTCCAAAAATCAATTGTAATAAGTATTTTCCGGAGGTGTCTCTTATGAACTTCCATGAAATATAAATATATTTTAACAAGAAGTATTAATGATGATTTTTTCAAAAAAAAACTTGCTTATAGGGATTCTGAACATAATATTTTTGATTAATGCTTATTCTCAGCAATCCAACACAGTATCTGGTAGAGTATTTGATGGCCACACTGGTGAAATTTTAATTGGTGCTACAATTCAAATAGCGAACTCCTTAAAGGGGACCATCACAGATACAGAGGGACGCTTTAGTTTGTCCGGTATAAAAGAACAGGAAATTGAAATCACTATCTCTTATATGGGTTATACATCCAAAACTATTCCCTGCGACTTTGGAAATAGGAGTAATATAAATCAAACTGTCAGACTGATACCCTCTTCAACAGAATTGGATGAGGTAAAGGTAGAAGGACAGGCAACCGGACAGGTTAAAGCATTACTTGATCAGAAAACAGCTGAAAATATTAAAAACATTGTTTCTGAAGAACAAATTGAAGAATTCCCAGATATGAATGCAGCTGAAGTGCTACAGAGAATTCCGGGAATAACAGTACAAAGAGATCAGGGAGAGGGACGGTATGTTCAACTACGGGGAACACCGCCGGAACTAACTAATTTTAATATAAACGGAGAACAGATTCCATCTCCGGAGGGGGGCGTTCGGTATGTTGGACTGGATGTAATTTCTGCTGACCAGATAGAATCTATTGAAGTTACTAAGGTTCTAACTCCTGATATGGATGCTGATGGGATTGGAGGAACTGTAAATATAATTACAAAAACTGCCTCGGAAGGAAAACCGGAAATCAAAATATCGGGGGCCGGTGGATATAATAATCTCAGGGGAACCAGTAATTCTCAGCTGCAATTCTCTTATGGTCAAAGATCTAATAAATTAGGGTTCCAGTTGAATGCAAACAATAGTGTAAACAATCAGGGATCTGATAACATGGAGTTTAAATATGAAAAAGCCCCTTTCTGGGGAAGTACTTCTGAAGGAATAGAGAATTATCATATTCAATACAGAGAAGTTCAGCTCAGGCATTATGATATCACACGAAAAAGAACCGGATTAAGTGCTACTCTTGATTATCAATTCAATGAAAAATCGTCTGTTTATCTGAGGACTATGTTTAATAGCTTTTCTGATGAGGAAACACGTCGCAGGTACATATATGAATTAGATGATGCCATTACAGAAACACATTATCTGTATGGAGGAGTAGTGCGAGATTTAAAATACAGGACAAAACTTCAGGAAATCAGCACTATAAATATCGGAGGTGATCATGATCTTGGTCCTATTAAAATAGACTATGAAGTAGCTTATGCCATAGCTACTGAGGGTGAGCCAAATCGCATCGAATTTGAATTTGAAGATCCAGGCCCGGCTATTAATATGAAATTTGATTTAACTGAACCTGACTGGCCCAGACTTGTGCTACCCAATGCAGCGGACACTGTTTTCACTAAGGATTATGACAATTATGATTTTGAAGATCTTTTATTAGTTGAAAGCAAGATAAGAGACAGAAACTTTACAGCTAAAATGAATATAGAAATTCCTTATACTTTGGGATCTCAAAATGGGTTTTTCAAATTTGGGGCAAAAGCCAGGTTAAAGGAAAAGACAAGGGAGATTAATGCTCGTGAATATGGTGCCTATCGTACATCATCACCTTTATATGCAGATAATGCTCCGGAATTATCAATGGCAGAATTGAGTGACGGCTTCAGTGATTCTAATTTGTTAAACCGGTCATATGTTATTGATAATATGCCGGGAGTAGATGAGATGTTAGAGTTCTATAATACTAATCAGCCCTATTTTAGGTATGATCGTACAAGTACAATGGTAAGATCAAATGGGGAAGATTATACTGCTAACGAAGATATATATGCTGCTTATGGAATGTTCAGGCATGATATAAATAGGCTAATGGTATTAGGAGGAGTAAGATATGAAAGGACAGATATTAATTACGATGGAATGAGAATCTATTACAATTCTGCTGGTTATTATGATTCTTTATCAACTCTTAGCGATAAACGAAGCCATGAGTTTCTTTTACCTCAGCTTCAGCTCAAATATAAACTTAACCAAAAAGTTAACCTTAGAACCGCAATTACATATACTTATGCACGACCTAATTTTGAAGATGTCCTTCCATACAGGGCAGAAGACAGGAAAGAAGTTAAACATGGGAATCCGGATTTGAAGTTTCCAAAATCTGTAAATATTGATCTGCTTGGAGAGAAATATTTAATCGGGGGTGGAATCTTATCCGGAGGATTCTTTTACAAAAATATTCAAGATTTTGTATTCTATTACAGGCGTTTTGGTTATGAAGGAAATCCACAGGATTACAGCAGGGTGCTAATTGAAAAAGCTCTGAATGGTAATAAAGCAAGTGTATACGGAGCTGAATTAACAAGCCAGTTTAAATTTTATTTTATACCAGGCTTTTTTGGCAACTTTGGTATATATGTAAATTATACATACACACATTCAGAAGCAATCATTAACAAACGATTTCCGGCCAACGAAATACAACAAGAGTTAATTTTTGGAGAAGATGATTCAGGTGCATTTGGTTCAGAAACGGAAGAAGAGAAAATTAGCTTACCAGGACAAGCAAAACATTCAGGCAATTTTGCATTATTTTTTGATTCTGATAAATTTTATGTCAAAATTACTGCAAATTATCACGATGCTTTTCTTCACAAACTGGGAGCAGATGCAGATTTGGATGAATATTATGCTGATGCCTGGCATCTTGATTTTACAGCCAGATATGCAATAAGAGATAATATAAAATTTTTTACAGACGTTATTAATCTTACCAATTCACCTCTAAAATTCTATATAGGATCACCTGACAGAATTTTTAAACAAGAATATTATTCCTGGTGGGGAAGATTAGGATTAAAATTTTATTTCTGATAATTCTAACTATTAACTTAATAAAGTACTAACAGATTACCAGAGCATGACAATAATAAGATAAATCAATAAGGAAAGATAGTGGAATGAATAAGCTGTAGTCATGCGAGCTACAATTGACCACTTCAACATAATTTAATACATATGAAAACAAACATATATTACGCTATTACCATTATTTGCATTAGTTCTTTTTTGATTTTGGGTTGTAAAAACGATAAAGATATTAGTGAAACGCCTACTCTGATAAATAGTGAAGTAGTTGCCGATCTTGAAACACCACCTGTTGAAGCAACTTCTGATATGGATGCAGCAGATGATCCTGCGATATGGATCCACCCAGATGACCCTACAAAAAGTCTGATAATTGCTACTAATAAAAAATTAGGAATAGCAGTGTATAATTTACAAGGTGATGAGCTTTATTTTTATCCGGCCGGAGATGTGAATAACATTGATGTAAGATACGGTTTCGAATTTGGTAACGGAGAGAAAGGAGATATTGCAGCCTGCAGTGAGCGAGTTGAAAATAAAATCCTTTTTTACAGGATAAATAAGGAAGATGGTAGTTTGACAGAAATTCATGGAGACAGATTCATGTCAGATATTCCTGAAGTTTATGGATTTTCTCTGTACCACAGTCCAAATTCCGGTAAGTTTTACGCATTTATGAATGGGAAATCAGGGATAATTGAACAATGGGAACTAAGTCCTTTTGAAGATGGTGAATTAACTGGCACAATTGTAGCAACATTGAATGTTGATACTCAACCAGAAGGAATGGTTACAGATGATGAAATGGGCCATTTATATGTTGGTGAAGAAGAACTGGGAATCTGGAAATTCAATGCTGAACCCAGTGAAGTAAATGAACCGGTATTTATTTCAAATAGCGACACTTCCAATACTTTCATTTCATATGATGTTGAAGGATTAACAATTTATTATGCTGCCAACAATAAAGGGTATTTAATTGCCTCTTCTCAGGGTAATAATTCATATGCAATTTTTGAAAGAGGTGGTGACAATGAATACTTAGGCAGTTTTTCAATTGTAGATGGAATTATTGATGGAGTGCAGGAAACGGATGGAATAGATGTAATCAATTTAAATCTTGGCGGACAATTTTCTAAGGGTTTGTTTATAGCTCAGGATGGAGAAAATTTTGATGGAGGTTCAATCTTACCGCAAAATTTTAAAGTGGTTAGCTGGAAAAAGATTGCTAACTTGTTTGATCCACCACTTTTGACGGATAACACCTATAACATTAGTAAATAAGAAAAGAATTAGAAGGATTTCAGAATAATTCAAGATATGCACATACATTTTTATTCATTTTCCGGTCCTGGATCTATGTTCGTCCTAAGTGTAGTCATAGACAGTTTGACACCCTACAGGTATCCTTCATAGGAGAACCTGCACAATCATAGTATTTTCGTAGTTACAGTTTTAAGGTTCTTTTAACTGATATTGCTTATAATCAATATATTACATATAGTTCATTTATATAATAAATAATTTAATAATTAAGAAAATATGAAATCAAATGTAGACAGAACAAAAAAGATGAGAGCTAATTGTCTCTTAGCAGACTGGGACCCAAAACCCGATTATAAATTAGGCTCAAGAGATGTTGAAGGTGAGCGTACCTATTTAGGTAGCAAAGTATGGAGAAATCCTCGTATGGAAATAATTGAAAAAGAAATTCCAACACCAGGACCCACTGAAGTACTAATCGAAGTTAAAGCTTGTGGTATTTGTGGTAGCGATGTGCACATGAGACAAGCTGATGAAGATGGTTATATATTCTATCCGGGATTAACCGCTTTCCCTGCTACCTTAGGACATGAATTGTCAGGGAGGGTTGTTGAGGCTGGAGAAAAAGCCATTAATAAAAGAACTAATAAACGATATGAAATTGGTGAGGCAGTTTGCGCTGAAGAAATGTTATGGTGTGCCCATTGTAAACCTTGTGCTGACGGTTTCCCTAATCATTGTGAAAATCTGGAAGAAATAGGTTTCTCTACTGATGGAGCTTATGCTAAGTATATAACTTTGGATGCAAGATATTTATGGAGCTTAGAAGGATTAAGAGAAAAATATGGAGAAGAGAAAATGTGGTTGCTGGGAAGTCTGGTTGAACCTACATCTGTAGCTTATAATGCTGTTATTGAGCGTGGTGGTGGAATTCGCCCTGGTCAGAATGTTGTTATACTTGGTGGAGGTCCAATTGGTGCCGCTGCCTGTGCAATTCTTAAAAGTGCTGGAGCAACATCAGTTATTCTCTCAGAACCTTCTGCAATAAGGCGCGAAATGGCTCTTTCAATGGGTGCAACACATGCTATTGATCCTTTTAAAGTAAATGTTGCTGATGAAGTTTTAAAAATTACCGAAGGAGCAGGTGCTGATCTAATTCTTGAAGCTACTGGTTTGCCAAGTGTAGTATGGGCTGATGTAGAAAAAATAATTTGGGAAGGCCGTACCGTGAATGCAACAGTTGTGTTGGTTGCACGTGCTGATGACAGAATTCCTTTAAATGGAGAAGTATTACAAGTTAGAAGGGCTAATGTTGTTGGAGCACAAGGACATTCCGGTCACGGAACATTCCCTAATGTAATTAGCGCTATGTCAGCAGGAATGGATGTTTCACCACTGATTACTAAAAAGATCACTCTTGATGAAACTGAAGATAATTGCGTTATGCTTCAAACAGACAGGGACGAAGTAAAAATAACAATAACAAATTTCGATTAATAACAATTAAATTAGAAAGGAACATATTATGGCTTGGTTAGACACAAATGTAAAAGATCTTTTTTTTGAAGATACTACGGTAGGCAGATTAAAAAAGAGAATATGGGAAGCTTCTGAAGAAGAGATTTCACAGATTCTCGCAGATTATGAAATCCCGACTCCATCGGAGTTGGCAAAACCGGGAACGTATATACAAACGACTATCCGAAAGCACGTTATTGAGAACAGAAAAAAGAATGATATGCTGTTTGTCCCCATTGGATGTACTGAAAATCACGGGATTCACACCGTGACTGGACTGGATACTTTCATGGTAACTCAGATACTGGAAGGCGTCAGAAGGTATACGGCAAAAAAAGGAGCTCCGGTTAATCTTACCTGGACCCCGCTCAATTTCGGAGGTCATCCTCATCATCACATCGGGATGCCAGGGACAATCCATCTGGAAGATGAGGTGGTAAAACGCAATCTGATCGACGCAATGGTTGGATTCTGGAATGATGGGTTTCGCAAGATTGTGCTCATCAACAATCACGGTCATCAATGGCTGCTGGAAGCAGCTATTCAGGAGTTGCAAAAAACCTGGAATCTTCCGGGAATCTTTCGGGTGATAGATTGGCACAGGGCTGTACGCGAGTTTTTCAGAGTGAAGGAACGTGGCGGTGATTGGGATACAAATTTCGTACACGCCGATGAAGCCGAAACATCTGTGATGCTGCTTCTTTCTCCCGAATATGTAAAAATGGATTACGCTGAGGAAACTTCTGTGGAAGGTTATTTACCAGAGGGACATTTCGACAAAGCCGTCGATCCCTTTGCAAGACCAAGTAAATGGTCCGAAGGACAGGGGCATTTCCCCATAGAGATCGGCTCAATTCCTGAAGGTGTGGTGGGTTTTCCAACCCTCAGTGAAGCTAAAAAAGCAAGGAGGACCATTGCAGCCATTTGTTCTTATCTGACCCTGGTCCATGATGAGATCCATGAAGCATTCCCGTCAGGCAAGGTTCCTCCTATTGAAGCGACCACTATGAGGACTGAAAAGGAGATGGAGCCTTATCTCAAAGAACCATTCTCTGAAGGCTGGCGTCCCATTTACTCCATTCCAAAAATGGGCTTGTAGCATATGAAACTAAGTATTGTTCTATCGGCTCAACCGACATCATTTTCTGCTATTCCTTTTACGGAAGGTTTAGCAGAAAATATTGTCAAGATATCTAAGTTAGGATATGATGGTGTTGAATTAGCTGTTCGTCAACCTGATAAAATAGACCTTGATTGGTTAAAACCATTTTTAGAAGAGAATAACCTGGTTGTACCTGCAATAGGAACCGGACAGATATTGAGTGAAGAGGGATTATCCTTTACAAACCCTGATGCTGAAATCCGAAGAAGAACTATTGAGCGGATTAAATTGCATGTACACCTTGCAAAGGAATTAAATGCTCATGTTATTATTGGTTTGGTACGTGGTCAGATAAAAGAAGAATTAAGTGATGACCTGCAGGAACAGTGGATCATTGAGGCTTTTACAGAATGTGCATCAGAAGA
>JAGLSB010000689.1 GCA_023135955.1 Bacteroidales bacterium
GACAGGGGAGAGGTGGTTGATTTTATTTCTCATCCGGATATATTCCTGAAGCGTTACAGAAAAGGAGAAGATGAAAATATTGGTATAAAAGTTCCTGTTGAAGAACTGCAAAGCGCATTTAGATTACAATTTTCAACAAAAGCAATAAAGGTATATCCTGATGTATATTTTATGGGAGAAGTACCAAAGAAGACATCTTTTGAAGCTAAAACAACTGCATTTATACTAGAAAATAAGGAGCCAGACTTCGTAATAGACGATTCAGGATTAGTTTTAGTACAGGATAGTGAAATCATTCTTATTTCCGGATGTGCTCATACAGGAATATGCAATATGATGGAATATGCTAAGGAAATTACTGGTTTGAATAAGTTTAGGGCAGTACTTGGGGGTTTTCATTTAAAGTTCGATAACCATCAAACAAAAGAAACCATTAAATATATTAAAAGTCAAAATGTTGATAGAATTTTCCCATCACACTGTACACAATTGCCAGCACTAGCAGCCTTTATAGAGAATTTAAATTTGAACAGCTTAAAACCGGAATGGTTCTTCGGTTTTGAGGATTGCTCCTTTCAGACGCATTTAAAGATTGAAGAATAGTTGCTAGTTGCTGGTTTCTAGTTGCTGGGAAGAAGAAAGGACGATGGACAAAAACAACCGATCAACCAGAACCGAGAGCAGGGAGCTCAACGACTGATAAACCAGTAACCAGCAACCAGTAACCAGTAACACTCCTACACCTCCTTAATCCCATCACCCACAGCAGCTACATAAAATTCAGGAACGAGTCCGGTGCGGTCAAAATATGCTTTTCCAACTTTGATTTTGAAATCTTCAATAATCTCTTCTTTTATCAAACTTACAGTACAGCCACCAAACCCAGCGCCTGTCATCCTTGAGCCAAGTACTCCTTCAAGTTTACGAGCTTCCTCAACAAGAGTGTCTAATTCGGTTCCGGTAACTTCATAATCGTCTCTCAAGGAATCATGTGATTGGTTCATTAACTCACCAAATTTCACAAGCTCATTGTTTTTCAATGCTTCAATGGCATTTAGGACTCTATTATTTTCAGATATAACATGTTTTGCTCTTCTAAAAACTATCGGGTCACTCACTAGTTCCTTCATGCTCATAAACTCAGCATAATTCAGAGCACTAAGATTCTCAATTTGTTTCTTTTCATTAAGCATTTCCACAGCTGCTTCACATTCAGATCTTCTTTCATTATATTTTGAATCTGTAAGACCTCGTCTACTATTGGTGTTGGAAATAATAAGTTTATGACCGTCCATTATTAAAGGGATAGCTTCATAATCTAGTGTAGCACAATTCAGGAATAAGGCATGGTTTTCTTTACCCATGGTTACGGCAAACTGATCCATTATTCCACAGTTGACTCCAATGAATTCATTTTCAGCCTTTTGGGACAATTTAATAAGTTCCCAAAGATCATATTTCATTCCAAATAATTCATTTAATGCATAGGCCGTAACAGTTTCAATTGAGGCGGAAGAAGATAATCCTGCTCCATTAGGAATCTTACCGGAAAACAGGAAATCAAGACCATGGAAACTATTTCCTTTCTTATTAAATTGATCGATCACAGCCATTGGATAATTATACCAGTGATTTGAAACCTTGGGGAGATTATTTGAAACCTCAATTTCTGCTTTTTGTTCAAAATTTGTAGTAGCAAAACGATAGACATTTTGATCATTTTCCCGAATCACAAGGTGAGTACCAAAGTCAAGGGCACAAGGGAACACATATCCTCCATTATAATCGGTATGTTCACCAATCAGGTTAACCCTTCCAGGGGAAAAAAATATACGTGTCTGAACATTGCTTTGTCCAAAAATTTCGTCAAGTTTTTGCTTTAATTCAGTAGTTTTCATGGATTGTTCTATTTAAAAAGGCAAAAATACAAAAAATAGGAAAAGAATGGTTTTAAATAGTGGGGATGGTTGCTTGTTGCTACTATATAACATGATACTGTTATTTTCAATTTAAAATTGCGGCTTTTTTGCCCGCACACTGGACTGGTTACTTGTTGCGGTTACTGGTGAGATCTTTTCTTCCCAGTAACCAGCAACAAGCAACCCTTTCTCATCCTTTAATTTTTCATTTAATAATATATCTTTATGCAAAATTTCTATAAATTCATTTTTTTTCTAAAAGTAGAAAGACAATTCAACCCTAATCATGAAAAAACTCATTCTATTATTTATATTAATTAATGCAATAATAATCCTCTCAGCGCAGGAGAAAATCCCAATGGATCACTCTGTATATGAGTCATGGAAAGAGCTAAAGAATATTCAAATATCTGATAACGGCCAGATTCTTGTATTTGAAATTAATCCGCAAATTGGTGATGGGAATCTTTACATTCAGAGAATTAAGTCAAATGAAGAATTCATTATTCCAAGGGCATATGATGCTAAAATATCTTCAGATGCAAGGTTTATTGTAGGGAAAATAAAACCACAATTAGAAATTACAAGAGCTGCCAAAAAGGAAAAGAAAGCTAAAGATGCTCAACCCAAAGATTCACTTTTCATATACGATGTTGAGAATAAAGAAATTGAAAAATATGAGAAAATAAGATCTTTCATGCTTCCTGAAAAGTCATCAAATTGGATCGTATTTCACACTGCTTATAAAAAACCTGAGGCTGATAATGAGAGTGATAAAGATAAGGATGACAATAAAAAAATTGATAAGAAGTTTTCAAAAATTGCATCTAAAAACAAATTAGCTGATTTAACAATTATTAATCCCGAATCAGGAAAATCATATAGCTATGAAAATATAGCTTCATACTTTTTAGATGAAAATGGTCAAAGTATTATTTTTCATCAGTTTGCCAGAGATAGTATTCCTAAATCAGTAGTTTATTCCTTCAGTACAAAGGATGAGAATCTTGAAATTATCTTTGAAGGTGAGGGGATGGTTTCATCCCTTAACTCTGATATCGAGGGTAAACAATCTGCATTTTTATTTACTAATGATACTTTGCGCGTTTCGGGTATGGATTTATATTATTGGACTCCGGGCATTACGAATAGTATAAAATTGATTGACAGTCTGGGTATTGGACTGCAGGAATCATGGGGTGTTAACAAATACGGAAAGATATATTTCTCAAAATCGGGTGATCGTCTTTATTTCGGAAGTTCTGAAATCCCTGTTAAGGAGCCTGAAGACACACTTTTAAAGGATGAAAAATCTTCGGTTGATGTTTGGTCATGGCATGACGAATATTTGCAACCAATGCAATTAAAAAACCTAAAGAAAGAAAAAGAAAGAAGTTACCTTAGTTATTATTCTATCCTCGATAAAAGATTTGTTCAGCTTGCCGATCCGCTTGTAAAAGATGTTACAACTATGCACAAAGGAGATGGAAATATGGCAATGGGTTTGGCAGGTGACCATTATGGAAAACTTCTTTCCTGGGAGGGCTTCAGGTATAAAGATGTTTACACCGTTGATCTTACCACAGGAGAAAAAGAAAAAGTGCTTGAAAAGCTATCAAGTACAATCCATCTGTCGGCTTTTGGTAATTATATTCTATTTTATGAAAGAGAAGATAGTACCTGGTATAGTTACAATATAAAAACTAAAACTACTGTAAACCTAAGTAGCTCAACAGGATTGAATTTTTATAATGAGGAAAATGATATACCGCAGTTACCGAGAAGCTATGGCTATATTGGTTTTACTAAAGATGATGAATTTGTCCTGATCTATGA
>JAGLSB010000069.1 GCA_023135955.1 Bacteroidales bacterium
AGCTTATGGAGCTGAGATTGTTTTGACTCCAAGGCTTGAAGGAATGAAGGGAGCAATGGCTAAAGCAATTGAAATAAAGGAAAGTATTTCCAACGCCTGGATTCCCTCACAATTTGATAATCCGGCAAATCCTCGGGCTCATATAAATACAACATCAAAGGAGATTATCAGAGATTTTCCTGAAGGAATTGATTTTTTTATTACCGGAGTTGGTACCGGAGGACATATTTCTGGTGTAGGAAAAGTGTTAAAGGGGAAATTTCCGGAAATAATAATCTATGCGGTAGAGCCGGATTCCTCAGCAGTTATTAGCGGGGGCGACCCAGGTCCACATCCATTACAAGGAATTGGAGCCGGATTTATTCCATCTAACCTGGATACAAAAATTCTGAATGGAAGTATAATAGTCTCAATGGAAGAAGCCTATGATTTTGTAAGAAGAGCAGCTCGTGAAGAAGGATTATTTGTAGGAATATCTACCGGAGCATCTCTTGCTGCCATTGCTAAATCGCTGGATAAGTTTAAAACAGGATCCAGAATATTAACTTTTGGCTATGATACTGGCGAACGATATTTATCGGTGGATGATTTATTCTAATTCAGTTGGTTTCGTTTATCCACTATTAGTTTTCATCTTAACCAACCTGGTCGGCATAACTGATTAATTACATTTTTTCTATCTTTGAGCGAACAAATAAATTAACATGGTACGATGAAGATTTCCGTAGATTTTGACGGAACGATTGTAGAGCATAAATTTCCCGAAATAGGGAAAGAAATACTATTTGCCTTCGATACGCTAAAAGCTTTGCAAAAGCAAGGCCATCAACTCATTCTATGGACAATAAGAACCGGGAAAGAATTAGATGAAGCTGTTGAATTTTGCCGGAAAAACGGGGTTGAATTTTATGCCGTGAATAAAAATTATCCGGAAGAAGAGTTCGATGAAAATGAAGTGTCAAGAAAGATAAATGCAGAAATATTCATCGATGATCGAAACATTGGGGGTTTCCCGGGTTGGGGAGAAATCTATTTTATGATTAACCCTGATGAAAATCCTGGTAAGGATGAAGAGTATAGAATTTTGAAAAAGTCAAAAAAGTCCGGATTCATTAAAAAACTTTTTAGTTAATGAGAAAAATATTTGTCTTTATTATTCCGGTAGCAATCCTATTTTCCAGCCATGCTTGTAATTCTGAGAAAAGCGGAATTAATTCAACAAGGAATTCAAATCCTTCAAATACAGTTAAGGAGCCTTCTGTCTTAAAAATTATAAGTCCTGAAAACCGACAATACATAAATCCGAAGGAAGTTTTACCTGTAAGACTTGAAAAATTAATCGACAGTATTTATATAGATTCAATTGAAATCAGAATAGATGGTCTTTTATTGAAAAAACTATTTGAAGATAATATGTCGGCAGAGGTAGATGTAAGTAATTTCCTTCCGGGAACGAAAAGAATGTTAATCAAGACTTTTTCTTCAGTAAAAACTGAATCATTCTCTGTTTCGATGCGAATTGTTTCAGATATTATTCCTGAAAAATATAGCTATAAGATTAAAAGCACATTCCCTCATGATAAAGGTGCCTATACGCAGGGATTGGAATATTCAGATGGATTTCTATTCGAAGGAACTGGAAATTACGGTGAGTCTTCAATGCGAAAAGTAAATCTGGAGACAGGGGAGATTATAAAGTTCAGAGATTTGCCATCAGAATTTTTTGGGGAAGGGATTACACGCATTAATAATAAGATATACCAGATTACATATCGGTCGCAAGTTGGATTCGTGTACAATGAAAACAGTTTTGAACTTGAGAGAAAGATATTTTATCAGAACAAGGAAGGATGGGGTCTTTGTAACAATGGAACTAATATCCTTATGACCGATGGTACGCATATTATTTATTTTATGGATACAGTTTATTTCAGTGTTGATAGAAAAATTGAAGTTTTTGATAATGAAAAAGAGGTAAACTTGTTAAATGAGCTCGAACTTATTGATGGTATTCTGTATGCCAATAGATATACTACAAATGAAATTGTAATGATTGATCCTGGTAGTGGTAAAATTCTTGGAAAAATTGATATGTCCGGAATCCTTGATGCAAAGGACAAACATCCAAGGATTGATTACTTCAACGGTATTGCATACGATGAGGAAAATAATAGAGTCTTTGTCACAGGTAAATATTGGCCAAAGGTTTATGAGGTGGAGTTTGTAAAGAAATAGATTGCTTGAAGTAACTGTCTACATTTACTATTCAACCCAAAGACAGGTAAATTAGCCCTCAAGAAGCCGTGATTACCTTTAAACTGCGAGGAATAATTTCAAATTCAAAAGGAGCATTTCCAAGACTTTCTCCATCGGTTTCAAGAAAAACTTCTTTATCACTTTCAATTTTGATTTTTTTCCCGTTTAAAGCCATCACCCTTGGATGTTTAATTATTCTTCCATTATATAGCATAGGAAGACTTTTAATAACATTGAACTTTCCGATCTTTTTGATAATTGTAAGGTCAAAGATGCCATCATCGGCAATTGCATTTGGAACTTGCTTCATCCCACCACCGCTGAACTGACAAATTCCAATATTCATGGAAAAAATATCACATTCATTTATCTCCCCATCAATATTAAGAGATGCAGGAAAATGCTTATATCCGAATAATCCTATGAATATATTCCAGAAATATAATAATTTGCCGGTTTTGCCTTTTTCTTTCAAATCATTACTTTTTTGAGCAACCATAGCATCAAAGCCCATTCCTGCTATATTTAAAAAGTACCTTTGAACTATTTTATCATTTCGGGTGTATAATACGCGGCCAATATCCTGAATAAAAGTATTTCCAGTTATCAATGTTTGAATTGCTTTTTCATATTGACGGGGTATACCAAACATTCTGGACCAATCATTCCCAGTTCCAACCGGGATCACCCCCAATGTAATTTCTGTAGTTTGAATCCCTTCCTGAGAAAAAATCCCATTAATAACTTCATGTAATGTTCCATCGCCACCTACAACTATGAAATTTCTGTGTCCTTGCTTAATAAACTTACGGCTAAGAACCATTGCGTGAAATTTTCTTTCTGTAAGAATGGATTCAAAATCAAGCTTGGTTTTGAGTAAAAGAGTCTCAATCTTAGGCCAGTCTCTGCCGCACTTACCTCCCCCTGCATTAGGATTTACTATAACTATCCACTTTTTCAACATAAATATTATAAAATATACTTAATAACCTAAGTAGATTATTAGTAGTTGCCTGTTACTCGTTACCATTTATTTGATAATCAATTTAATAGTATTTATTATTAATCCCCGAAAAATAAACTCAAGCACCACATTATGCTGATTATCAGCAATTAATCAAGAATCAGGCAACAGGTTCTCAATAATTTAAATTTAATATTCAGACAGCTAAGATAAATATTCAAATTTAGTTTGATCATATTTATAAAGAAATTCTACATTTGAAGTTTTAATGCAAATTGTTAATAACATGTTAATAACTCCGATTTGAATGTTTACAATAAGAAAAGTTCTAAAAATAGGACTGAACTTTAAAATAGTAAATTTGAGTCCGAATATTTAAGGAATAATTTATAAAGGAATTATACATGGGTAAAGTAATATCGATTGCCAATCAGAAGGGTGGAGTAGGGAAAACAACAACAGCGATCAATCTTGGGGCTAGTCTGGCAGTATTAGAGAAAAAGACATTAATAGTTGATGCTGATCCACAGGCAAATGCTACCTCGGGGAGCGGATTTGATCTAAAAAAGATAAATACGAGCATTTATGAATGTTTGGTTGATGATGCTGAACCAAAACGATTAATTCTAAATACTGAAATTGAGAATCTGGATTTAATACCTTCGCATATTGATTTGGTTGGTGCAGAGATTGAGTTGCTGAATCTTCCTGATAGGGAGTTTCGACTTAAGACAATTATCGATAAGGTTAAGGACGATTATGATTATGTTCTTATAGACTGCTCGCCATCGCTTGGTTTAATAACTGTTAATGCACTGACGGCAGCCGATTCTGTTATTCTCCCTGTTCAATGTGAGTATTTTGCTTTGGAAGGACTTGGGAAACTGTTGAATACTGTTAAAATCATTCAGAGCAGATTAAATACCGGGCTTGATATTGAAGGTTTCTTGCTTACTATGTATGATGCACGCTTAAGGTTATCAAATCAGGTAGTAGAAGAAGTAAGAAAGCATTTTCAGGATATGGTTTTCGAAACTATTATTCAACGAAATATTAAACTTAGTGAAGCTCCCAGTTTTGGTAAGCCTGCTATTATCTACGATGCTGAAGCCAAAGGATCAATTAATTATCTTAATCTTGCAAGAGAGATATTGCAGAATAATGATCAGACAAAGATAAGTAACGAAGAAAAAATTATTGAATAAAATATATGGCCAAGAAAAATGCATTAGGAAGAGGGTTGGGAGCACTTATTGAAGATGCCACCCCGGAAAGATTACAAAAAGATGCTTCCCTTATAAATGAAATTGCTATTAAAAAGATTGAAGCTAATCCATGGCAACCTCGTACAATCTTCGACGAACAATCGCTCGATGAACTTGCCGGTTCAATAAAGGAAATTGGTATTATTCAACCGGTGACGGTTCGTCTGCTTGAGAATGGTAATTATCAATTAATTACTGGTGAAAGGAGATTTCGTGCGGCAAAGAAATTGAGTCTAAGTACTATCCCGGCTTATATACGGAGTGCTGATGATGTTAATATGCTTGAAATGGCATTGATCGAAAATGTTCAGCGTGAAGATCTTGATTCCATTGAAGAAGCTATAGGTTATCAGAGACTTATAGAAGAATGTAATCTTACTCAGGAAAATCTTTCTGAAAGAGTAGGTAAAAAGCGTTCCACAATTAGCAATTACCTCCGCCTTTTAAAACTTCCTGCTGAAATCCAGCTAGGGATCAGGGAGAGAAAAATAAGTATGGGTCATGCTAAAACTCTTGTAAATCTTGAGGACCCAAGCAGTCAGCTTGAAGTTTATGACAAAATTATCAAAGCTGAACTCTCAGTTAGAAAAGTTGAGGATCTTGTTCGGAAGATGCAGCGTAATATCACAAAAACTGATGCTCATCCAACAACAGAGAGCCTGCCTTACGATGATCTTCAGGAGCATCTTGCGAAACAATTTGGTGCAAACGTTGATTTTCGCAGAAACAATAAAGGTTCAGGTAAAATCGTTATTTCCTTTAAATCCGATGAAGATCTTGAAAGAATTATTGCAATACTTGATAAGCTTAATGCCTGATTTTAACCATCTGCTTAGGGAGCCTTTATTAATTCTTCTCTTACTTTTATTTGCTGGATTATTGCCTGAGGGAAACCTTATGGCTCAAATTGAGAACAGAAACCTGGATTCAATCATTATTGAAAGGGATACAGTTCTTGAAATTTCTGATACTGTATTTCAAGATCCGCAAAAGGCTGCCTTATATTCTGCTCTTCTGCCAGGATTAGGACAGATTTATAACCGTAAGATATGGAAAGTACCCGTTATCTATGTAGGTTTTGGAACATTCATTTATTATGTTGATCGGAATCAAAGGTACTATCTTGACTTAAAAAATAAGTTGATGGATCCTTTATATGAATTGAAATACTTTGTTGGAGACTTTACAGAAGAACAATTAACTACTGGAAAAGATATTTACAAACGTTGGCGAGATATGAGCATCCTTGGAAGTGTTGGATTTTATGTTTTGCAGATTCTGGATGCAACAGTAGATGCTTATCTGTTTAATTGGGACGTGGATGAAGACATTTCATTGAAAATTGAGCCCGTAAATATTCCAGGACCCTTCATTGATAATCATTATTTAGGTCTGAGGGCAAGCTTATCATTTTAATTATTTATTATTGGGTACTAAAATTTTGATTCATGAAGGGAAGAATATTTAGCCTTGTTATTATTTTTTTTACCATCTGCCAGCCAATTTTTAGTCAGATATCTGACTTTGATACTCTCGATATCCCCAGCGATGAAATAATGTCAGGCTTTAACGATAATCTCGACAGTTTATTAAATCTATGGTACGTGGAGCAGCAATTAAGTATCGACGATATGGATACAGCTTATATTGCTGAAAATGATACACTTCTTCCTGATTATCCCGATTCTGTTTATATCAATAGATTACAAAGTTTACCCTTTGAAGTAGAAATGACATTTAACAAAACAGTACGGAATTTCATAAAGTTATATACCAATAAAAGAAGAGAAAGAGTAAGGGTAATGCTGAACTTATCTTATTATTATTTCCCTCTATTTGAAGAAATATTTGATCGCTATCAGATTCCTTATGAATTAAGATATATGGCAGTGGTTGAATCTGCGCTGAATCCACGCGCTGTCTCATCCGCTGGAGCTACGGGCATATGGCAGTTTATGTATTATACGGCTAAACATTATGGAATTACAGTTAATTCTTTGGTCGATGAGCGTCGTGATCCATATAAATCGACCATAGCCGCAGCTGAATTTATGGCTGATTTATATAAAATGTATAATGACTGGACTTTAGTAATTGCTGCATATAATTGTGGACCAGGAAACGTAAATAAAGCAATAAGACGTGCTGGCGGGAAAAGAAATTATTGGGATATTTATTATTATCTTCCAAGAGAGACAAGAGGATATGTACCAGCCTTTATTGCCGCGTCGTACGTGATGAATTATGCTGATTATCATAACTTAAAACCGGTTCCTGTCGATTTTGCCCTGAACAATGATACTATTCATATTTATGAGAAACTTCATCTTAAACAAGTATCAGATGTACTGAATATTCCAATGGAAAGGTTAAGAGATTTGAATCCGCAGTACAAGTATGATTATATCCCCGATGACAAACAATATGTGCTTCGAATTCCTCAGGAATATATAATTTCCTTTATCGACCTGGAAGATTCAATTTTCAATTATCAGGATTCTATCTTCTTTAATAAAGACAATCATATTATTACGCCAACATCTTTAAATTATAATAAACCTACTCTGCCTTCTGATAAATACACCAAATTGAAATATAGAATTCAATCAGGAGATAACCTGGGATATATATCAATGTGGTATAATGTACGTTTATCAGATTTAAGGTATTGGAATAATATACGTTCAAATACGATTAGGGCAGGACAAAATCTGAATGTTTATGTTCCTAATGCTAAGGCTGATTATTATAGGCCTGTAAATGAATTGAGTTTTGCTGAGAAACAAAAAAGGATTGGAAAAACTGTTACAGAAACAAGAATGCCTCTTGATACACAAGATAATTATACAGGTGATTATGTAACTTACAAAGTAAGGTCTGGTGATAGTTTATGGGAAATTGCCAAAAGATTCCCTGGGGTAAGTGATAACGATATTATGCAGTTAAATAATCTTAACTATGGCGCCACAATTCAACCCGGACAAATACTGAAGATCAAGAAAAAGATCTGACAATTAATTTTTTTATATTATCTTCCGCTATTAATACAATGTAGTAGCCGGAAAAATGAAACCTTACCAAATACTAGTATTTTTTATCACTACGGTTATTGCTTTATTCACCTTATCCCTGGTTTTTCCCGAAGATGGAGTTAAGATTTCAGATGAGTTGAGCCTAAAGTTTCTGACTTTTGATCAGCTTATTAAATCTGATTCGGCTGCATACGCTGACATTTCTGAAATTATCGGGAATTCTGGTGTGGAAGAAGAGTTAGAAATTGATACACTAACGATTATTTCTGACTTAACAGAACTCGTTGCTATCGATACACTTAGAGCAGATGCAGATAGTTTGAAAAGAATTACTCATCTTATTGAATTTCCTGCAAATGATAAAAGGAATTTTAATCAATTCTTTTCGAATCTTGAAAGCCTCAGGAGCAAAAAGGAATTGATGAGAATACTACATTATGGTGATTCTCAAATTGAAACAGATCGAATGACTGGTTTTATTCGAAATAATCTACAAAAGCGTTTTGGTGGATCCGGACCGGGACTAATTCCACCTGTTCCATTGTATAGTGGAAAAATGTCGATCAGACAGGAATCTATAGGTCAGTGGAAACGCTATACAGGTTTTGGGAAAATAGATACAACCATAGGTCATAATCGCTACGGAGCACTAATTTCATACTGCAGCTATGACCCATTAGAAATTGATGTTAAAAGCCTTCCTGCTCTTGAGTTTAGACCTTCAACAATTGCTTATAGTACTGCTCGGATATATAACACAATTTCAGTATATCTATCAAAGCCAGATACCGGATATCTATCAATAAAGGCATTTGAGGAGGATTCACTAATAGATAAACTGGGATTCGAAGAATCAATAAAGTATAATAAAATAAGCTGGAATTTTGTTCAGACCCCTAAAAAGTTCAGCATTGAATTTGAAGGAAAAGCTCGACCCGAGATATATGGCATAAGTCTGGATAATTCTTGGGGTGTGGCAATGGATAATATTCCGTTGAGGGGGAGTGCCGGACTTGTTTTTAGCAAGATAGATACAATGCAGCTAAGACAAATGTATGAGGATATGAATGTGGGGATGATTATTCTCCAATTTGGAGGAAATGTGGTTCCATACATGAAAAATTTTAAGCATTATGAAAATATTTTTAAGCGTGAACTGAAAGTGATAAAATCAATGTGTCCCGATATTGCAATTCTTGTTGTTGGACCATCAGATATGTCAATTCGCGAAAAGGGCCAATATATAACTTATCCCAGCCTTGAAAAAGTGAGAAATGCAATTCGGAATGCGAGTATTGATTCGGGTTGTGCTTTTTGGGATATGTATGAAGCAATGGGAGGAAATAATTCCATGCCTTCCTGGGTTTTTGCTGAGCCTCCGCTTGCAATCTCCGATTTCGTTCACTTAAATTCAAAAGGTGCAAAAATAATGGCCGAGATGATGTATAATGCTTTGATTTATGAGTATAATTTGTGGGTTTTGGAGGGGAGATAGTGTGGTGTTGAGACGCACGATTGTGCGTCTGTACAGCTAATATGATAATGTTGAGACGCATAATTATGCGTCTGTACTACAGTAGAGCGGTTATTGAGCGTTTTCGGTTATTGAGCGTAGCCGAAATAAGCCGAAATAAGCGATTATATAAATTAAATAATTAATATTTCTTGAATAATCTTTACGACATATTCATTTTTAATCCGGAAAAGCCACTGTTGTTTACGCAGATGTATTTCTGGATTTTCTTTGGAATTATACTATCAATATACTCTATTATTTATCCGGCAAAAGCAGCCCGAAACGGTTTCTTATTTTTTGCAAGTCTGTTTTTTTATTGGAAGACCAGCGGATTATTTTTTCTTCTACTTATTTTCTCAACAATTGTTGGATATTTCTTAGGATTAGGGAATTATAGAGCCAAAAAGAAGTTGGTTAAAAAATTATTCGTTGCCGGAAGTATTATAGTTAATCTTGGATTGCTATCTTATTTTAAGTATTCATATTTCGTTACGGAGACAATAAATAATTGGTTTAGAACCGATTTTGAAGTGTTTAATTTCCTGGCAGCAATGTCAAATTCAATTACAGGATCAAAATTTGATGTGGCTGTAATAGGGCTACCGGTAGGAATCTCCTTTTTTACTTTTCAGACTATATCCTATGCTCTCGATATTTATCGCGAAAAGGTTAAGCCTGTTAGGAACATCATTGATTTTGGCTTTTATGTATCCTTCTTCCCTCAGCTGGTAGCGGGTCCGATAGTAAGAGCTTCAGAATTTGTTCCGCAATTGTACAAACGTTATAATTTGAGTTATGAAGAGTTCGGATATGCACTGTTTCTAATATTGAATGGTCTGGTGAAGAAAATGTTCATTGGTGATTATCTTGCTGTAAATTTTATAGATCGGATCTTTGCTAATCCTTTGTCATATTCAGGATTTGAAAATATTTCTGCGCTTTATGCATACTCCTTACAGGTGTATTGCGATTTTTCAGGATACACAGACATTGCCATTGGGATTGCTTTATTTCTCGGATTCCGGCTTCCTAAGAATTTCAATTCACCTTACAAAGCTGACAGTGTGGGGAATTTCTGGAAAAGATGGCATATATCCCTTTCTTCATGGTTGAAAGATTATTTGTATATTCCTCTGGGAGGTAATAAAAAAGGACAGTTCCGTACCAATGTAAATCTTATGCTTACCATGCTTTTAGGCGGATTATGGCATGGCGCAAGTTGGGAATTCGTTATTTGGGGTGGAATAAATGGCCTTGGTTTATTGGTTTATAAGTATTGGAAGAGAATTAGTCCTTATGAGAATAGCACACACTGGCTTACTCACCTTTGGAAAGTCTTCCTTACATTTAATTTTATCACTTTTACGCGTATCTGGTTCAGATCGGAGTCTATTCAGCAAGCAAATCAATTTCTTAGTCAGGTATGGAATAGCCTCGATTTGAGTCTGGCCCCTGAAGTGATTTTCTCATACTATAAGGTTTTCCTTATAATGCTATTAGGATATGTGGTTCATTGGCTGCCATCAGGATTTAAAAACAGCTACCGGAATTGGTTTATTAATGCTCCCATTTGGGTCAAGTTAATTGTAACTTTGATAATAATATTCGTGATATATCAGTCGTGGAGTGCAGATATTGTCCCATTTATCTATTTTCAGTTTTAGATTTCTTAATTTTAGCGTTTCAAACATAAAAATAATTTAAATGAAGAAAAATCTGATCGGAATATTAGCACTTTTAGTGGTTGGAATGATTATTAGTATTGTGCTCTTTAATCCGATTTTAAAAAACCCTAATTCTTATCTTTTCTCTCTGGATGGTGATGCTGTTAAAAGCTATTTTAATTTTTCTTATTACTTAAATTACGACAGTGGCTTGAAACACGATGGTATAAATTATCCTTATGGTGATCACCTCCAATATATCAACTCGCATCCATTATATGTAAATATTCTAAAGTTCATTGATAATAATATCATTAATATCTCAAATTACGGTCCGGGAATTCTTAACCTAAGTATGATATTTTCTCTTATTCTGGCATTGCCGTTTTTGTTTCTAATACTGCGAAGATTTGCGCTTCCAGTTTGGTACTCATTTATAGTTGCTCTTATAATTTTATATTTAACGCCCCAATTTGATCGAATTCATGGGCATTTTGAAATGGTTTATGCCTTTTTCCTACCTATGTTCTGGTATTTCTTAATTCGTTATAAAGAGGACAAGAAACCATTGTTATGGGCTGGGTTGCTTATTACCTCGGGATTAATTGGTGGATTTACAAGTGCATATTATGCTGTATTTTATACTATCCTTTTATTAGCTGTTTTATTTGTAGAAATCTGGATTAACAGGAAGAATTTACATGAGTATAAATTGCAAGCATTATATCTTTTCTTAATTGCAATTGCGCCAATAATTATTGTTAAAGGTCTTGTTTCTGTAACTGATTGGGTAGATGACAGGCCTGATAATCCTTGGGGATTTTTTATTTTCCACTCAAATATTTTCAGCATTTTTCTTCCATATTTTTCACCATTAAGAAATATATTGGGCGATCCGGTTATTATGAATTATCAGTGGGAGGGTAGGGCGTATGTAGGTTTGCCTTCAACAATTCTCGCAATTAGCATTGTATTAACAGGATTATATTCACTTTTTACAAAAGAAAAGTTAGTCTGGACCAAATTCTTTCCTAATAAGAAATTGAATGTCTTTCTTGCAGCCTCTGTAATCGTTCTGCTTTTCTCGATGTGTTTTCCTTTTAAGTACGGATTCGGTTTTCTTAAAGACTGGATTCCTCAATTAAAACAGTTCCGGGCCCTGGGTCGCTTTAGCTGGATTTTCTACTACATTTTCACAGTGTATACTGCCCATTTTGTGTATTTGCATTTCAAGAGATTACTCATTGAGAAGAAAAAAATAAGTGCTTTAATTCTGATGATATTCTTTTTGGGATATTGGTCCATTGATGCCGGTGTAAATATTAAAAGATCGACCAGAGGTCTTCTAAATAAAAATGAGCTCCTTGAATCATCTTCAGTGGAATATCTAAGAATGCTGGATGATGCAGAATTAAATCCGGATGATTATCAGGCAATATTCTTTCTTCCTTATGCTAATACATGCGGAGATAAACTATTATTCACTAAAGGAATGAATGCCTTTTCGCAGGCAATGAAATGTTCTTATCATACGGGCTTACCGCTGATTCAGAGTTTTTCGCCCCGCCTTTCATTCACTCATGCCCTTTCGAGCATACAAATGCTTGGTGATCCTGCCATTATTAAGAGTAGGTTGGATGATATGAACGAGAAACCAATTCTTCTATTACGAACCAATGAAGAGTTTACTCAGCAAGAGGAGTGGATGTTTAATAATTCAAAACAACTCCTTACATATCAGAACATTACTTTATCAGAATTTGATCTTAAGACCTTTGAAGATAGTTATATGCAATGGAAAGAAACTGCAATAAACAAAATTAAAGAAATGGGGATGGGTGATGGAATAAACAGTGATACTTTGATAAATCTGATTATTCATAAGGATTTTAATAATCTGACAAATTCTCCTGCTATATTTAATGGAGGCGGAGCTTTTTATCAAAAGAAGGGAAATCATATTTTATTATCAGAAGATGAAATAAACAATCTGCCTGAAGGTGATTTTGATGTTTCTTTTTGGCTTTTTGTCGACACAAGAACTGATAATATGCCTGAGGTGATTTTTTATAAGCGGGATAAAGATGGGAAACAGCTCGAAAGAAGAAAATGGAATAACAGAGAGGAACATAATATTTACGGAAACTGGGTAAGGATTGATGAGACAATTTTCCTGTCAAATGAGTTTGATTATGAGCTAGAGGTAAAAGGAAATTATATTAGCATTGATGACCTACTTGTACAACCAGTAACATCAAATGTTTATATTGAAGCTAATGAAGGAATTTCTTTGTTTAATAATTTCCCAATAGAATTCTAGAACTATTAAAGCTTACTCAAATTCCGACAATCTAAGCTTCTTGTTATTCCATCTAGTCTCGAAGGAATATATTATCCTTTCTTTTTCACGAATAGGATCGCGGGCGTCAAATATATAATAATCTCCTTCTTTTTCATTATTAGTCTTTTCAAGAATATCCATACGTTCACTACTGATATAATAAACGGTTTCAACACTTATTGGAGTATTATAGTGTAGAAGAACTTCACTATTGGCTGTTATTTTAGATATTTCGATAGCTTGATTTTTTTGTATGCAGGTATCACTTTTACTTTCCCTCTCAGGAAGAATTACCAGATTAAAACTAATCCTAATAATAAGTAAAAGGATGATTAGTATTTCCAAACGAAAATCACTTTGTTTCCAAAGGATAAACATACCTAATAAACTTAATGCTAATACAATATAGAAAATTAGTGTAGATTTATTTTGAGTATTAAAATCGTGATTGAAAAAAAACCATGAACCGACCAGAAGTGAAATGACAAACAAGATAATTACACCCGGCCAAAAAAGCTTCATGAGTTTATCTGTATTTTTTAATGAATAATAATGGTTAATCAACAGAATCAGTAATATTGGGTATAACATAAACAGATACCTTGGATAGGATTCAACAGAAATCCAGTATACAGGAATATTGACGAGAAACACTATTGCCAGGAAGTTAAGAAAATGATTTTCCTTTATTTTCTTATAAAAGTCCTTTTTAAAAAGAAAAATCAGCAACAATGACCAGGGGAGAAGATGATAAAATTGTTCCGGAGGAAAAGTAAAGAGATGTGTAAAAGTTTTCCACCAGCCATATTCCATAAATGTTCTTTTAGTAGATTCAGTAAGTAAAGTTTGAAAATAATTACTATCAGGATTTTCTTTCCATAGCAATAAATAATATCCACCTACTATGATTAAAAATATTGCTATTCCGATGAAATGAGGGATTCTAAAAAGTTTTTTCCAGTCTTTGAAAAATACTAATGCCGTGATTATTGTGATAAACTGAAATACAATTGCCGGTAAACCTTTCATCAGAAAAGTAACAGAAACAACTAGATAGGAAAGCATAAATAAAATCCAGTAATTTCCCTTTTTTGCAAAGTGGTATATAAGGATGAAATTCAGGAAGATCAATAAAGAAAAACTCAGATCGATGAGTCCTAGCATAGAATCATAAAAAAGTATTCTTCCACTGGTTATAAAAGCAAGAGCACTAATAAATGCTACACGTTTGTCAGTATATTTTACAATAGAAAGATAGATTATAAGACCAAAAAGAAGCAATGAAATCAGAGCCGGCAATCTAATGATCCATTCCGAGTGATTTCCACTTAATTGAAAAAAGCTCAGTAGGATCCAATTATAGAGTGGAGGTTTATTAAAATAATATTCTCCATTTATGGTAGGAGTGATGAGATTTCCGGAAAGCTCCATCTCCAGAGAAACCAGTGCCCTTGTGGCTTCATCTGCAATAAGAGGAAGTAGACCCAGATTAATAAATAAGGCAGGGATTAGCAGTAAAAGGATTATTGCGATGTATATTGGATAATATTTGCTTGTAGATTTTGTCATCTCCATAGCAAAAATAAGATTTCAGCTTGGAATCATGCACAGAAACTTAGAATTAATTGAGTTCTGTTTTTCGTTATTTCGACTTCGCAATAACCGAATGATCTACAACTCAGGAAATCGGTTATTGAGCGAACACGAAATAATCCGAAACAACCTACTTCGAAATTGGTGCAGCAAAAGAAATCACATCTTTCCCGGTAATTTTTTTATCGCAGAGTATGATAAGCCTTTCGAGAACATTTCGAAATTCCCGGATATTACCTGTCCATTCAATTTTCTGTAATTCTTTGATGGCATCAGGAGTAATTTCCTTTTTGGACATACGGTAATCTTCACAGATAAGATTATTAAAGTGTTCTGCCAGTTCAGGAATATCTTCTGTTCTTTCAATTAAAGATGGAACGTGAATCAGAATTACACTCAGACGATGATAGAGATCTTCTCTGAAGATATTTTTATCAATCTCCTCTTTCATGTTTTTATTCGTAGCAGCTACTATTCTTACATTAACATTGATATCTTTATCGCTGCCAACACGGGTAATTTTATTTTCCTGAAGGGCGCGCAATACCTTTGCCTGAGCAGAGAGGCTCATATCGCCAATTTCATCGAGGAAAAGTGTGCCGCCATCTGCCTGCTCAAATTTCCCTTTTCTTTGTTTTATTGCTGAAGTAAAAGCTCCTTTTTCATGTCCAAATAGCTCACTTTCAATTAATTCTGAAGGAATTGCAGCACAATTAACTTCAATAAATGGCATTGAAGATCGTTCTGATTTTTCATGAAGCCATCGTGCCACCAGTTCTTTGCCTGTTCCGTTACTGCCGGTTATTAATACTCGCGCTTCTGTTGGAGCAACTTTTTCAATTATTTCTTTAACCTGTACAATTGCCTGTGAAGAACCTACCATGTCGAAGGCCTTGCTCACTTTTTTCTTTAAAACTTTTGTTTCAGAAATTAAAGTTGTTTTATCGGTGGCATTGCGGATGGTAATCAACATCCTGTTTAAATCGAGAGGTTTCTCAATAAAATCGAAAGCACCCTTTTTAATTGCCTGTACGGCTGTATCTACGTTTCCATGCCCCGAGATCATTATCACCTGTGTCTCTGCCGATTGTTCGAAGATTTTTTCCAAAACTTCGAGTCCGTCCATCTCAGGCATTTTGATATCGCAGAGAATGATATCGTATCCTCCTGTACTGAATAAATCCAATCCTTCCTGTCCGCTCGAAGCAAGTTCTACTTCATGCTTTTCATATTCAAGAATCTCCTTCAGTGTTGTTCGGATACTTCTTTCATCATCGATTACTAATATTTTCGCCATCCTAATGTTTTAAAGATTTAGTAATTCAGCAATCACGCCCTCTTTAAGTGCGTATTCGGAAAAGAGAATTTTCTCCAAACCACAAACTTCAATGGTAAAATTAACAAAAATAGATGCCAGAACAATCATTTCTACTCTGACTTGTTCCATCCCCGGCATAATTTTCCTTTCCTCTATAGTCGATTGGATTATATCCCCGGCAATTTCATTATAATCATCGAAATATATTTCCCGATTAACTCTATTATTCTTATATTTTTCTGGTTTTCGATGTTTAAGCATGGCGTATATAGTTTCAAATGATCCGGAAGCTCCAACAAGGACTTTAGGTTTATGTATTTCTACTGCCTTAAAAAGATCAGGAAGTTGGTTCTGTAAATATTCCTTCATCTTTTTTATTGTATCGGGTTGAATTGGATTTTCAGGATGAAAAATTTCCAATAGTCTTGCCATTCCAAGCTTAAAACTTTCTTTCCAGTATATTTTATGCTTATCGGCAATGATAAATTCATTACTTCCTCCTCCAATGTCGAGAATAAGGAATTTTTCGTCTGTAAACTTGCAGGATTGTCTTACACCCTTATATATTAGTTCGGCTTCTCTATCACCTGGGATGATATTTAAGTAAAGATTGAATTTTTCTTTTACCAGAGCTAAAAATTTCTTGCTATTCTTAGCTTCTCTTACAGCTGATGTTGCATAGGCATATATTTTTTCAATGCTATATTTTTCTATAATTGAATAGATTTCCTTGAGAGCTGTCATTGCTCTTTCAATGGCCTCTTCGGTAATGATTTGATTTGTGATCCCGCCCTTTCCCAACTTCACGGCTACCTTAGAGCTGTGGATATAATCTATTTTTTTTGGATTAGAGGTATCAGCAATGAGTAAATTGAAAGTATTTGTACCAAAATCAATAATAGCTATCTTCATATTTTATTGTTAGTTTTTAAGCCGCAACCATTTCCAAAGCTCTTTATAACTTGCTTTTTTTCCGTACATTAGAATTCCGGTTCTGTAAATCTTTCCGGCCATCCAAACGGAACCGATAAATGTTAAGATTAGAATTGTTGCCGAGAGAACAATTTCCCAAACCGGAGGTCCAAATGGAATTCTAACCATCATTACAATGGGAGATGTTAATGGTATCATACTGAACCAAAATGCAATGGGCCCTTCAGGATTTTGAATAGTATTGATCATGACAAATATCCCGATTATTAGTGGAATTGTCACAGGCAGCATAAATTGCTGAGTATCGGTTTCGTTGTCGACAGCCGAGCCTATGATTGCGAAAAATGATGCGTACAGAAGGAAACCTGCAAGAAAATAGAAAATAAACATTCCTATTATCAGACCAAAATTTATAGTGTGCAAGGAAGAAAAGATTTCTTCAACAAGTTGTAGTTCACTGCCCGATTCTATAGGTTCATTCATTACTGGATTATCTGATAAAATATCGCGGGATTGCATGTTTTCAATCATGGGAGTTGCCTTATCAGTCATCATAGTTTTTTGCACTACTATTGTTAATAATAGAGTGAAAGCCACCCAAATAATAAACTGCGTAAGACCAACAAGTCCGATGCCGACAATTTTCCCCATCATAAGTTGGAAAGGTTTAACAGAAGAAATGATTACTTCGACAATTCTGTTCGTCTTTTCCTCTATAACTCCGCGCATTACCATTGCACCAAATAAAAAGATGAAAAAATAGATCAGTAAACCACCTACATAACCTATTCCCATTGCAAATTCAGCATTGCTTTCTTTTTCTTCGCCTTCATCGTTCCACGTAATACTGCGAAGATTAATTTTTGTTTCAACAGCTTTTAAAATTTCATCCAGATTATCAATATTTTCGGCTTTTAGTTTTTGCCTTTCAATCTCATCTTTTATAGAATTTGAAATGTGCATCCGTGTTGATAAACTAAGTTGTTTTTCGGAATACAAAATGGGTGTATTGCTATTTAGAATATTAGTCGGCACAAATAAGACGGCATCATAATTACTGTCTTTAAAATCGTTCTTAACTTTCTCAACAGACACATTATTAAGATATTCAAAACTAAGATAGTCAGTTTCTGTAAGTACTCCGTAAGTTAAGTGGGACTGGTCGATTACTGCGATAAGCTTTTCTTCAGT
>JAGLSB010000690.1 GCA_023135955.1 Bacteroidales bacterium
TTGCTCAATCCAGTCTTTCATGTACATAGGTTCTTGATTGAGAGCTTGAATCTCAGCAATTTCAAGGTATGCTGTTACGATTCTGTTGAGAATATTCAACTCAGTTTCAGCTAAGTAATTTTTAGCTATTTCTGTATCGTGTTTTGTTGGTTTTTTACCTTTAAAACTACTTAATCCAAGGTTAGGTTTTGCAGAATCTACTCGCTGATAGATTACTTCGGCTGCTGTTTGTCCATGAGCAGCCCAGTGCATTTTATTTTGCACGGTTTTAAAAAACATTACCGACATTTCTAATGATGGGTCATAGTCAATACTTGTTGCGTAAATATCCAATACCTTGCGCCAGAAAACCTTTTCGGATGAACGAATATCCCTGATACGAGCCAGTAACTCATCGAAGTAATTACCTCCACCAGCTTGTTTAAGCAAATCATCGTTCATGGTAAAACCTTTCACAATGTATTCCTTAAGTCTTGTGGTAGCCCATTGTCTGAACTTTGTTCCCTGATGACTTTTTACCCTGTAACCAACAGAGATTACAACATCGAGATTGTAATAATTGGTAGGTTTGGTAGAAAAATCGGAAATTCCGATTTTTCTCATTGAAGGTTCTTGTTCTAATTCACCCTCGTTGTAAATATTAATGATGTGTTCGTTTATAGTTGAACGCGATTTTTGAAACAATTCACTCATTTGGTCTATTGTAAGCCAAACGGTTTCTTTTTCTAAACGAACATCTATTTTAGTTTGTCCATCTTCGGTTTGGTATAGGAGTATTTCGGAGTTATTCATAACTATAAAATTTGAAAAATCATTCTATGATTCATTTAAAACGAACTTTTCAGTGAAATTATCGAGCTTCGTTTTATATACTTCTATTTCTCTTTGTTTATCTTGAACTATTTTCAAAACACCTGTTTTTCCACATTCGACTAATTCTTCATGAAGTATTCGATATTTTTCTAGTACACTAATCAATTCATTATGCAGAGTCAATTTTTGTATTGGAACTACAACACTTTTTAATTTTAATTCTTTATCCTTTATGTGATTTATTAGTTTTTGTAAATTCAGCACCGTTTTTACAAGTTTTAATCCATTGTTTGTTTCCGACTGAATTTCATAGTCGCAATAATTCATTTCCAGTTTATTACTTAGCATGATTTCTTTAATCTGAATCTTCCAGTTATCAATAAGGAAATGAGGTAAGATGTTTGGATATTTTGAAGTAATATCTATTAACAGAAACTCATAAATTTCTTTTAATTTTTCCAAATCCTCATTGGATATATCTCTATTATGAGCTTCTTCTCTTCTAATTGAGTTAAATTCCGATATTACTTCTTCAAACTTAATTTTATTGGAAAACAAATCAGAAAAATCTTTCCAGTTAGTACAAATGATTTTCTTTAGTTGTAAAACGAAAGTGTATTTTATCAAAACGTCTCCATCTTCAATCTCAACACCAAATTGATTATTATATGTATCAATTACCTTTTCTCTCAACTTTTCACCAACTGAACAAATAAACCAATCCTTTCCATGCTTTTTCGACAATCTGTCAACGATTATTTCTCTTAATGCATTTTCAATTTCGGATATTTGTTTCTTTGCTACACTTAATCTATAATCCTTTGTATTTTCCTGAAAAATAGAACTCTTCATCCAATCTATTGAATTGCCTTGCCCTATTGATGCTGCTACTTCTTTTGATGAAATGACATACATCAACTCTGAATCTTCTTTATTAAAAGCACGCACTGCATAATAATTGAGTAGTATATTTTTGAAAGAATCATCTTTGAAAAATCCATGTAATGCTCCCATGACAGCACCAATTTCAATCTTTACATCAATTGAATTATTTGATTTTGCATAAAATTGGCATTCTAAAGTTTTATTGTTTAGTAAATCAATTTTTTTAACACCAATATTTGCGACTTCTTTGTTTACCAAACTTATATTCTGAAGTCCTGTTTTTAGAAAGGATAACACTTCAGAAATAGAAAATTCTTTATTCTCTATTTTAGAATTCTCCTTCTTATTCATGCAGCACTTTTTGTATTTTAATCCACTTCCACATAGACAAAAATCATTTCTTCCTATTTTATTTTTATTCGAATTCATTAGTTCAACTATGCGTTTTCCGCAATTTTAATCTCCTCCTCACTCAAACCATACAACTCATAAACCATTTGGTCTATTTCTTTATCAGTTTTTTCTATTTCCGATTTTAGGGTTTGGGCTTTCTCTTTTTGCTCGTTTAAATATTGCATCCATTCGGCTTCATCAGAAAGGTCAAGCTTTATTTTGGCTTTTTTCAATTCAATTAAAAATTCCTTAAAATCAAGTTCTATCCAATTGGATAGTTTTGAGGTTGGCTTTTTAATATCAAATTTACTCTTCAATAATTTTAAAAGATTCAACCTGATACTATTACATTCAATAGTAGAATTAAGCCTCAAAGAAGATAGTGTACTGAGCTTATTACTGCCTCTTGTAATGCCTTTCGAAATAGGCAGGCATTTAACGTGATTCAATTTAATTTGAGGAAACAAATCATCAAATTCTGAATATTTATATCGAAAGTAAAAAGACATAAATTTAGAGCAAAGAATTGCAAGAATATCTAAATATTGAAAATTTGAATCTTCATTTAGAATTGCAGTATATAATTGTTGGTCAACAACAAATTGCTCTTTAATATGGGTTGCAACAATTCCATCTGACAATATTTTTCTTACAAGAATTCTATCGTCAACAAAAAATTCAGGCTTTCGAGGTTCTGCTAACCATTCGCCATAGCTGATGAAACTATCTCCCGTCCAATCCACAAGCCACTGGCTTAAATTACGTCCTCTCAAGTAAGGAACAAAGGTGTTATCTTTCTTGGATTCAGACTGAAATGGGTCAGAATCTATAAACTCTTTTGTGTGTCCAACTCTTTTGTGATAAACACCAACTCCTCGAACGATATTGGAAATTTCTCCAAATAAAATTGATTCTTTTTCTGCTTTCTTGATTATCTGAGTAATATCTTTTGTAACATGAATATTTATTGATGCGTCTTTGTTCTTTGACCAATCATTCTGGTTTGACAATCCAATATTTGAAAACTCGGAGTTGTTACATTTTAAAAGTCTCACTCTACTATTGCTATCACCTAAACAATATGTTGTGATTATTGTATCTACACTTGCATTCTCAAATGTGTTTGCAGGCATTGAAATGAATTCTTCAAATCTAGAATTTTCAAGTAGAAACTTTCTCACTGGCTCTAATAACAAATTATTCAACCAAGTATTAGGCACTATGAATGAGATTATACCAATACTATTCACAAGCCTTAAAGCTCTTTCAAGAAAAAGGATATATAAATCAATTTGATATGCTGCGGTTGAATATGATTTAGTTAAATGTTGCTTAATATGTTCATCTATAGTTTCGCCTTTGCTGCTAACATAAGGCGGATTCCCAATCACCACATCAAAACCACCTTTTGCAAATATTTCAGGAAACTCGTTTTGCCAGTTAAAAGCTTTTTCGCCTGCAACTTCTGGGTCGTCAATAAGAGAGTTACCGCATTTAATATTGTTGCTAAGTGTATTTAGTTTCCGTCCTTTTTGTGCGGTACGTAACCAAAGTGAGAGTTTTGCAATTTCAACGGATTCTTCGTTAAGGTCAACCCCATAAATGTTTTTCTCTAAAATATCGGCTGTGATATCTGAAAAAATAATTGCCCCACCAAAAAGCTGTGCACGGAGTCCGTCAATTTTCTTATGTTCGGTTATTAGAAATTCCAAAGCCTGATTTAAAAATGCACCTGAACCACAAGCTGGGTCAAGAATAGTTAAAGTCAGTAACCACTCACGATAAGTCGTAAGTTTAGTGTCAAGTGATTTTATGGTGTCTTTCTTACGGTTCTTTCGTCCTTTGGCATATTCTTCATCTACAATATCAAGTTCAGTCTGCTTTTCTTCACAAAGTTTACCAACCGTGTTTTCTACAATATACTTGGTAATGTATTTTGGAGTATAGAAAATGCCATCTTTTTTGCGTTTGGTTTTTTGTGTTTCAACTTTTTCACCTTTAATCTCTGCCTGTACATTTTCAATCTCACCTAATGAATGTTCAAAAATATGTCCGAGAATGTTTACATCAACATCGGTTTCAAAATCATATCTGGTAAGTTTCATGGTGTATTCGTGCAGAATATCATCATCAATACTTACTGTATCCAATAATTCATCAGGCTTAAAAAGTCCACCATTATAGGCAAATATTTCCTGTCGTTTACCGCTTTTTGGTCTCCCTACATTTAGTACATGAAAGTATTGTTTGAAAATTGAGTAGAGTGGTTTGTCCTCTCCAAAGTCCACATCGTCTTTCCATTTTTCAATTATCTGACTTATTGAGTTCGGAGGAACCAATAACCTGTCTTCGGCAAAAAAGATAAATAAAAATCTGTCGAGTAATTTCTGGGTTTTCTTAAATAGTAAAAGCTTATCAGTTTCAGGATTGTTTTTTATAAGATTATTGTAAATCGCTTTACGGAAACTTGAATAATCAGCATATAGTTGTTTAGTTATGTTTTCCTCTTGTAAAACAGAAGAATCTTTGATTTTAAGGGGCAAATCATTAATCAAATTGTCTTTTGCAAGACACAGCCACATTAATGAAAACTGCTCTTTTGTAAGATTAAATAAATCAAAGTCGATATGGTCAACAGCATTTTGAATATAAAAGCGGAGTTTCTCAAAATTTGAAGTAATTACATACACACATTTCGGATGGTGATTTTTGTATCCAAATGCTTGGATTTCTACTTTATCTAAATCAGTTGTGTCAGTTCCCTTTAATTCAATAACAGCAAAAGCATCTTCTCCTTTAAGAATTGCACCGTCAGCTTTTTTACTGTTTGCAATGTTTTTTAATTCGGTAGTCAGGTTAAAGTTTGGTTCAGGATTTAAAGTATATCCAAAAATCTTAACGAATAGCTCTCTTAAAAAGCCCTCTTGAAACTGTTCTTCTTTCGAGTGTCTAATATTTTCCTGTCTCTCAGGGTTAGCAAAATATTCCTGAAAATCGGCATATTTTTGGTCTATCAATGTCGAATCAAGCTCGCCTAAATATTTCTTTTCTACCGATTTTTGAAATAAACTCATCTATTAGTTTTAATCTCTTATTTATTTTAAAATTTATTGCAACTAAAATACACTTTTCATATCAGAATCCTGCAAATCAACTTATGCAAATCTGCGTGCGGTAGCAAAAAAAGCATGTGTTTGGCAGCGAAGGGACGGTTGCAGGGATGGGCTGCCAAACTCTTGCTTTGTGCGTTGGCTTTCCTGTCTTTATTTTTGAGGGAAGGAAAACAAAAAATCTTTCAATTTATCACCTCGGTTCATTCTGGCAGCCTTGCATACAACTTATTATATGTACCACACAACCAAACATAAAATCCCCAGAAAGGCTATTCTAATTGGAAAATTCATTCCTAATTAATTTCAATACTCCCTAAAATTAACAATATCCATAACTCCAATCTATTTGTATTCTTCCTTCTTCTGTTTCCTTTAGTTCTTATAATAGCCTTGCCCCATACAATCCATTAATTAATCTTCTCCCCTTTTTGTTACCCCTTTTTAGCAACTATTTTCAATTTT
>JAGLSB010000691.1 GCA_023135955.1 Bacteroidales bacterium
CTTATTATCAGTAATTTAATTCATTCTCTCATTCATTATTCACCATTTAACGAAGTGTTGCTTTATGATAGATATTTTAATTATGAGTTAGTAATTTGCTTCAAACTTTATATTCTAAGAAAATAAATTAGCCATGAAAGAAATTAACAGCGTTTTTAAGGTCGGAGTTTCATTGACAGCCTTTGTCTTACCATTAGCAACATCCTGTGAGGTTGAGGAGGAAAGACCTAATATTCTTTTCGCCATCAGTGATGATCAATCTTTTGCACATACTAGTTTTTTGGGCAGTAAGTTTGTAAATACGCCTGCATTTGACCGTATCGCAAACGAAGGAATATATTTCAATAATTGCTTTGCCGGATCTCCGGGCTGTGCACCATCAAGAAGTACCATTGTAACAGGTCGCTATCATTGGCAAAATGAACAATCGGGTCAGCATGCTTCCTCATGGATGAAAAAACACATACCCTTTATCGATTTACTGGATGCTAACGGATACACAACTGGTCGCACAGGAAAAGGTGTTTCTCCATTCCAGTATGCCAGAGATGAAAATGATTCACTTTGGAGAGCTACAGATGCCGGTGGAATTCAGCATAGTGAAATTCGGTACGAAAAAGGATCTGATGATGAAAGAACTGCAGGAGGAATCGGACCGGTGAATTACTTCGCAAATTTCAAATATTTCATGGAAAATGTCCGGGAGGATGAACCTTTCTTCTTTTGGTATGGAGCTAAAGAGCCCCACCGTTCTTACGAGCAGGATTCATGGAAACGTAATAACAAAAAGCTTGAAGATGTAGAGGTCCCTGATTTCTTTCCCGACAACGATATAATTCGCGGAGATATGCTAGATTATGCAGTTGAAATTGAATGGTTCGATATACATTTACAGCGTATGCTTGCCTACCTGGAAGAAATTGGTGAGTTAGAAAATACTATTGTAATTGTAACCGCTGATAATGGTATGCCATTTCCCCGGGCTAAGGCAAATGCTTATGAATATGGAGTTCATGTTCCGTTTGCAATCAGCTTC
>JAGLSB010000692.1 GCA_023135955.1 Bacteroidales bacterium
GTTGAGGAGAAGAAAGAAGAAGTTGTTAAAGAGACTCCTGCAAAAGAAGTTAAGGCTGAGGAGAAAAAAGTAGAAGAAACTCCTGCTGAGAAACCTGCGAAAGAAGAAAAAGCTGAAGAAAAGAAAGATTCTGACGCATAATATTGAATGATCAGAGAAGAAAGTTCACAGATAGGATACTTTGCTAAACCACACGGAATAGAGGGAAACCTTATCATTAGGTTGAACGGAAACTTTGCTGATAAAATTGAACCCGGGGAACCATTGTTCGTTGAGCACGACGGAACATTGGTTCCCTTTTTTATTGAAGAAATTACTCCACTGGAGAATCGTGCAATTATTAAACTTGAGTTTATAAACTCAGAACCGGAGGCGAAGAAACTCGTTTCCAGAAAAGTATATGCAAAGACCGACTTTGATAATTTAGGTCAGGCAGATACTGCATTTTTTGAATCTTTCCGGATTAAGGATCAAAGCTCAAATCGGGAAGGAATAATAATAGAATATATTTCAGAAGAATTAAATCCTTTATACAGGACTCAATTCGATGCTAAGGAAATTTTAATTCCTGCGTCATCAGATTTTATCATTTCAGTTGATAAAGAGAATAGAATTGTACACATGAACCTACCTTCTGGTTTACTTGACATTTAAACTTCTTTTTCACCTCTTCCAATATCTCTTTCTAATATTTTCTCTATTTCAAACATCGCACAATCATTAACCGCAAGAGGTAATAATTTTACCTATCTTGCATAATAAAATTATAAAATATGGCCAGAAAAGGCAAAAACAGGAAAAAGAACAGAACTTATTCCAGAAATGAGTTAATTAATAAGTGTTTAGGGATATTCTCAAATTCTCCCTTTAAGACATTTAATTATAAGCAATTATCAAGAATTTTAGAGATAAAAACTGATCCGGAAAGGCAATTGGTTGTTAAAATTCTACGCGACTTAAAACAAAATGATCATCTTGAGGAAATCAATCCCGGGAAATATAAGTTGAAATCGAGGGCAGGCTACGCAGTTGGGAAAATAGACATAGCGCAGCATGGTTATGGATTTCTTGTCAGCGACGAGCTGGAGGAGGATATTATGATTCCCAGGAATCTGCTTCATACAGCTCTCGATGGCGATATGGTCAAGGTTTACATTTATCCAATCCGTAAAAGAAGAGGAAGGCCGGAGGGTGAGGTTGTTCAAATACTTGAACGCGCAAGGGACAGTTTTGTAGGAACCATTGAAATTTCTGCACAGTTTGCTTTCTTGATTATTGACAGTAAAAAAATGCCTTACGATCTTTTTATTCCTCTTGAGAAATTGAATGGAGCAAAAAATGGTCAGAAAGCGATAGCAAAAATTACCGATTGGCCTGAAAAGGTTAAAAACCCATTTGGAGAAGTCATTGAAGTATTAGGTAATCCGGGAGAAAACGATGTGGAAATGCATGCCATTCTTGCAGAATTTGATTTGCCGTATCATTTTCCAGCCGAAATAAACTCCGCCGCAGAAATGATTGATGAAAAGATTGGTTCAGAAGAGATATCTAAGAGACGTGACTTCAGATCAACACCAACTTTTACAATCGATCCACATGATGCAAAAGACTTTGATGATGCACTTTCCATTCAGAAACTCGATAATGGAAATTATGAGGTTGGAGTTCATATTGCAGATGTTACTCATTATGTAAAAACTAACTCCGATATAGAAGACGAAGCTTATGAGAGAGCTACATCCGTATATCTTGTCGACAGGGTTATTCCTATGCTTCCCGAGCGATTATCAAATTTTATCTGTTCGCTCAGACCTAATGAGGAAAAGCTCTGTTTCTCTGCAGTATTTGAAATTACTGAGGAAGCGCAGATAGTAAGTGAATGGATCGGGCGAACAATTATTCTTTCCGATAAACGATTTAGTTATGAAGATGCCCAGGAAATTATTATGGGTGCAGATGGCGACTTAAAAGATGAGATATTGATTCTGAATAAATTGGGTCAGACATTGAGGGAAAATCGCTACAAAAAAGGTGCTATTTCTTTTGATAGTATAGAGGTTAAATTCAATCTGGATGAAAAGGGAAAACCAATAGGTGTATATTTTAAGGAACAGAAAGAGTCGAACCAGCTAATTGAGGAATTTATGCTACTGGCAAATAGGACGGCTTCTGAGTTCGTAAATTTTGGAGGAAAGTATATCCAGGACAGGAAGTCTGATAATGCAGGATCAGTAAAGCCAAAGACCTTTGTATATCGAATTCACGATAGACCTGACCCAGAAAAACTAGATTCATTTAACCGATTTATTTCTAAATTTGGACATAGCATTGATTTGGGAACAGGGGTCAACATGTCTAAATCCTTGAATAAATTACTGAATAAAGTTGAAGGCACACCCGAGCAAAACCTTATTGAAACGCTTGCGGTGCGATCGATGGCAAAAGCGAAATATTCAACAACAAATATCGGGCATTACGGACTTGCCTTTCCATATTACACGCATTTTACATCACCCATAAGACGTTATCCGGATATGATGGTTCACAGAATGCTCGCACATTATCTTGACAATGGTGAGTCGAAGAATAAGAAAAAATATGAGCAAAAATGTAAGTATAGTTCAGAGATGGAGAAAAAAGCTATGGATGCTGAACGTGCTTCAATAAAATATAAACAGGCTGAATTTATGCAGGATAAAGTAGGGAAGGAGTTTGATGCAATTATTTCTGGATTAACTGATTGGGGAATTTATGCTGAGATTATCGAAAATAAATGTGAAGGAATGATCTCTGTTCAGAGTCTACAGGATGACTTTTACGAATTTGATGAGGACAATTATCAATTGAAAGGTAGAAATACACGTAAGGTTTTTCAGTTGGGTGACGAAATTAAAATTGAAGTCAGATCAGTGAATCTTGCCAAAAGACTAATTGATTATACTTTGGTGGAAGAATGATTTGGGTTCGCTTTGGCCACCCTCGATGCTTCGGGAAGGTTATAATACCAAAGTCTTACCAGGAGGAAGGACGGGATTGCTTCAACTGCCCTCGTTACCTCGGGAAGTTTCGCAATGACGGGGCTTTGGCCGTAAGGGGGGGGTAAAAAAGTTGGCGGCAGCGCCGCCAACTTTTTTACCCCATATAACAGAGGGCGAGCCGTCATGGCGAACCGAGGAACGAGGTGAAGCCATCTCGTGTCATTTGCGTAAATCTGGATACTATGATTTAAGTTTGGAGGGACGAGGTGAAGCCATTCCGTCTCAATTACACCTGTCTGAATTAATAGTGTAAATTTCGACGGAAAAGGTAAATTAATCTATTATTATTTTTCAACGATTAATTCATAAATTTGGACCCGGGTCTTTTCTACTGGACCTAAAACACACTAAATAAACAATATAGATATTCGAATATATTCTCCGAATTTCAGACCAATTAATTCGATAAATATTTGGCATTGGAGAATTGTGTCTGTATTTTTGAGTTTCAATATTCATTTTCTTTAATTCTTAATAGGATGGTTGTTCATAAAGATCAGATACGGGATGATATTGTAAGCGTAGCTGCAAAAATTTTCACTCGCTTTGGGTATAAGAAAACTACAATGGAGGAAATTGCTATGGCCTCACGAAAAGGAAAGAGCTCTATATACTATTATTTCAGTTCAAAGGAGGATATATTTAAGGCAGTAGTTGAAAAGGAAGCTGAAGAATTAAAGAAGGATTTAAAGATGGCAATTGATGAGGTGGAGAATCCTATTAACCAATTAAAGAAATTTATTCTTTTCAGGATGCACAAATTAAAGACGCTTACAAATTTCCATACTGCCCTAAAGTCAGACTCTCTCTCTCATTTTAAATTCATTGAGAATATTAGAAAAGAATATGATCAAGACGAAATTGAGATAGTAACAAGAATATTAAAAATAGGGATTGAAAGGGAAAAATTTGTGATTGACGATCCCGATCTGGCTGCAGTAGCCTTGGTAACAGCAATGAAAGGACTGGAAATACCGTTATTCATTAATAAAGAGCACGGTCGAATAGAAGATCGGCTGGAAAATTTAATTCAATTTTTATTTTTCGGACTTATTAAGCAGTAATACAATAAAGAAAAATGTAATTCCTTTAAAAACAGATACTTTCACATCCGTATTCCAATAAAGTAAGTTAGCTCGAAATCCCGTAACCCCTGTAACTTCCTCAACCTATTCAATAAAGAACTTCTTTTGAAATATCAATATGCTCATTACACCAACAGTAATAGATGAGTCGGCTATGTTAAATATAGGTCTAAAAAACTCGAATGAATCTCCACCCTTCCAGGGGATCCACTCCGGATAATATCCTCTCAGCATTGGAAAATAAAACATATCAACTACATGGCCGTGCATGAAGGTACCATAACCGCCTCCTTCAGGGAACATTGTTGCTACTTCGTATGGGGTGCTGGCTGAAAATATATTAGCATAAATTACACTATCGATAATATTACCCATTGCTCCTGCAAAAATCAATGAAATGGAAATAATCAATCCTTTCGGGGAGTTAAGTTTAATTAGATGTTTAAGATAAAATGCGATACCAATTAGAGCTGCAATCCTGAAAATGCTTAAGATAAGCTTACCATAATTGCCAGGCAGATCGAATCCAAACGCCATTCCATCGTTTTCTATAAATTTAATCAGAAACCAGTTCCCAAAAACATGAATTTCTTCATACATATGCATATTGGTTTTAATCAGTATTTTTAATATCTGATCGACTAAAAGTATAATTAAGATTAATAGAATTGATTTCTTTGTGATGCTCATTATTATTAAATTAAAAAACCGCAAACTTTCAGAAGAGAATTTTCAAACTTCTATCTTAGTTATGCGGTTTAAAATAAACGTTTAAGGATTATTTTACACCTTTTTCTTTCGCGCCAATGCAAAGTGTTGCATGGGGCACGGCCATTAGCCTTTCTTTTTGTATTAGCTTGCCTGTATCGCGACAGATTCCATAGGTCCTATTCTCAATACGTACTAATGCAGCCTGTAAATGCTGAATAAATTTCGACTGCCGTTGAGCAAGTTTTCCTGCTTCTTCTTTAGAAAGGGTAGCAGCTCCTTCTTCAAGAACTTTAAAGGTTGGTGATGTATCTTGGGTATCATTATTATCACTCTGAGTTACACTACTTTTAAGGGTCTCATAATCTTCTGTCGCCTTTTCAAGCTTCTTGATTATTAGCTCTTTAAATTCAGCCAGCTCTTCATCGTTGTATCTGGTCTTTTCCTCCATGGCAAATAATTTTATTTTTTGCTAAAATAGCAAAATTTTAATAACAAAAGCCTGTTTTAAGAAACACGTACAATTTTTATTCGTGTTTTTATTTCATCATCAATCTCCAATTCTATACTGTCCTTCTCCAAACTATCAGATAATTGAATATTTGAAGCAAGAGTTTGTAATGCTATATAATCCTTATGTATGTTTATGACATTATTTATTGCATCATGTTTAAGAATACTAATTTCTATCTTATCAGTAACATCGAAATTTCTTTCTTTCCTGAAATTCTGTATTCTGTTTATACATTCTCTGGCTATTCCTTCATTCTTCAAATCCTCATTGATAGTGACGTCTAGTGCTACCGTTAATTTACCCTCATTAGCTACCAACCACCCCGGAATGTCTTCAGATATTATCTCAACATCATCAAGATCAATTAGAATATTTTCAGTATTGAGCTGTAATTCTGCCTCCTGATTTTTCTCAAACTCAAGAATCTCTTCCTGGGTCATTTTATTTATAGCTCCTGCTATTTCCTTCATCAATTTGCCATATTTTGGCCCCAGGCTTTTAAAGTTAGGCTTGACCTTTTTAATAAGAATTCCGGCGTTTTCATCTATATATTCAACCTCCCTAACATTAACTTCAGAAAGTATAAGGTTTTTAACAGCCTCAAATTTGCTTTTAAATCCAGCTTCTGTAATCGGAATCATCATTTTTTGCAGCGGCTGACGCACTTTTTTCTTAACTTTTCGTCTTAATCCGAGAATCATGGATGAAACCGTCTGGGCAATTTGCATTCTTTCCTCTAAGTCTTTATCGATTGAATCCATTGAATATTCAGGGAATAAAGCAAGATGTACCGATTCGGCTTTATTACGATTACTTGTCAGATTTAAATCACGGAAAAGTCTATCGCTATAAAATGGGGCTATTGGTGAAGATAATATTGCTACTGTTTCAAGACATTTATATAATGTCTGATAGGCAGAAATTTTGTCATCATTAAACTTGCCACCCCAAAATCTTTTACGATTAAGCCGAACATACCAGTTACTGAGATTTTCAGTTACAAAATCCTGAATTAATCTTCCAGCTCGTGTAATTTCATAATTGTCGTAATTCTCCTTCACTTCCTTTATCAGGGAATTCATTAAAGAAATAATCCAGCGATCGATCTCCGGTCTTTCGGAAATTGGAATCTCATCATCTTTATAATTGAAACCATCAATATTAGCATAAAGAGTAAAAAATGAATATGTATTATAAAGTGTTCCGAAAAATTTTCTTTTTACTTCATCAATTCCAGAAAGGTCAAATTTCAGATTATCCCATGGTTGGGCGTTTGTAACCAGATACCATCTTAAAGGATCAGTTCCGTAATTTTCAATAGTAGTAAAGGGATCTATAGCATTTCCTAGTCGTTTAGACATCTTATTTCCATTCTTATCAAGTACAAGACCATTTGAAATGATATTTTTAAACGAAACTTTCTCAGATTTCATGGTTGCAATAGCATGAAGAGTAAAAAACCATCCACGAGTCTGATCAACACCTTCTGCAATAAAATCTGCAGGGAAGTGTTTCTCAAAAATTTCCTCGTTTTCGAAAGGATAATGCCATTGGGCGTATGGCATTGCACCCGAATCGAACCATACATCAATCAGGTCAGGCTCTCGAAACATTTTTTGTCCCTTTTCTGAAATCAGGATAATATTATCGACATAGGGTCTGTGAAGATCAAAGCTATCATAATTTTCTTTGGTATTTTGTCCGGGGATAAATTCAGCGTATGGATTTTCATCCATAAACCCTGCTAGCACAGCTTTCTCAGTTTCTTCTTTTAATTCTTTAACAGATCCAATGCATTTAATTTCTTCTCTGTCTTCCGAAACCCAAATAGGTAGTGGTGTTCCCCAGTATCTTGATCTGGACAAATTCCAATCGACAAGATTTTCAAGCCATTTTCCAAAACGACCGGTACCTGTCGATTCCGGTTTCCAGTTGATTGTTTTGTTTAGCTCAATCATTTTATCCTTCATGGCGGTAGTTTTAATGAACCAGGAATCTAAAGGATAATACAAAACAGGCTTATCAGTTCTCCAGCAATGCGGATAATTATGGACATATTTTTCTATACGAAATGCTTTATTATTCAGTTTAAGATGAACAGCAATGTCAATGTCGGTAGAAGGAGTATCTTTTTTAATATCTTCTTCATATTCATTTTTTACATATCGACCTGAAAATTCAGTATAAGCATCATTATTTACAAATTCTGCAGCAAATTTTTCATCCAGATCTGCTATTTTATAAAACCTTCCTTTTTTGTCAACGAGAGGTTGTTTTTTACCTTCCTTATCAATAACAAGTAAAGGCGGAACATCATTTTGAAGTGCTACTCTATAATCGTCTGCACCAAAAGTAGGTGCAGTGTGAACAATACCGGTTCCATCTTCGGTAGTAACGAAATCACCAATTACAACCCGAAAAGCACCATCGCCCGGATTTACCCATTTAAGTAGTTGTTCGTATTGAACGTTTTTCAGTTCTCGTCCCTTATACTCGCCAATTACTTTGAAGGGAATATTCTTATCTTTTTCTTTATAATCTTCTAAATTCAGATCTGAATTCTTTTCAGGGAAATATTTCGATTGTAAATCTTTTGCGAGAATAACTGTAATGACCCTGGAGGTATAAGGATTAAAAGTTTTAATCTTTACATAAGAAATTTCCTTTCCTACTGCGAGTGCAGTATTAGAAGGCAGGGTCCAAGGTGTAGTTGTCCAGGCCAGAATAAATAAATCTGTGTCAACATCATTAAATAGAAATTCAGAAGTCTTATTTTGAATTATCTTAAATTGTGCTACTGTGGTTGTATCTGTAACATCCTTGTAACATCCCGGCTGATTTAGTTCATGTGTGCTGAGGCCTGTTCCTGCTGCAGGGGAATAAGGTTGAATTGTATAACCTTTATAAAGTAGATTTTTCTCAAAGAATTCTTTTAGCAACCACCACAAAGTTTCAATATACCTATTATCATAGGTAATGTATGGATCCTCCATATTGATCCAATATCCCATCTTATCGGTAAGGTCTTCCCATTCACGGGTATATTTCATTACCTCTTGCCGACATTTCTTATTGTATTCCTCGATCGATATTTTCTTCCCTTCCCCAATATCGTCTTTAGTTATTCCTTCCATTTTCTCAACAGCAAGTTCAACTGGAAGTCCGTGAGTGTCCCAACCTGCTTTTCTATCTACCCGATATCCATCAAGCGTTTTGAAGCGACAAATTACATCCTTTATGGTTCGTGCCATTACGTGATGAATTCCTGGTTTGCCATTTGCAGATGGTGGTCCTTCAAAAAAAACAAAATTTTTATCGCCATTTCTGGTTGAAAGACTCTTCTCAAATGCCTTTTCCTGCTTCCATTTTTTCAGGATGTCCTTATTAACTTCAGAAAGATTAAGATCTTTATATTCAGGGAATTTAGTACTCATGAAAACCTAACTTTATTAAGCTGTTATAAATGAATTTGCAAAGTTAGCAAAATTCATTAAAACCGGAAGAGCTAATATATTTCTGATGATCAATATTGAATGAATTAATTCCGCATCATTTTTTTAAATAGAATTCATTTTTCCGTGAACAAAATCTTTCCTAAATTCGCAAAAAAAAAGATATGTTTTCAGGAATAGTAGAAGAAGCTGCAAAAGTTGTTAAAATTGAGAAGGAAAAGGAGAATCTACACATTTCAATGGAGTGTAGTTTTGTAAATGATTTACAAATTGATCAAAGTATTTCTCATAATGGAGTATGTTTAACGGTTGTAAAAAAAGACACTCAATCTTATACTGTTACAGCAATAAAGGAGACCCTTGAAAAATCCAATCTGGGTGATCTTGAAGTGGGGGATAAAGTTAATCTGGAAAGAAGCACAAGTCTTAATGGCAGGTTGGACGGTCATATTGTACAGGGTCATGTGGACCAAACGGCAATTTGTACTGAAGTGAGAGAGGCAGATGGTAGTTGGTATTTTAAGTTTGAATATGAGCCAACACAGGATGATTATATAACAGTTGAGAAGGGATCGGTATCTGTTAACGGAGTTAGTCTGACAGTTGTAAATTCAAAAGATCGTTCTTTTGAGGTTGCAATTATACCTTTCACTTATGAGATGACAAATTTTCATCAGTTTAAATCCGGTAGTGTTGTAAATATTGAGTTTGATATTATTGGGAAATATATTGCTAAAATCCTCAAACAGCAACAGGGGAATTAATATCATTGATATTCGAAGCAATGACCATTCCAAACTCCCGTATTTCTGATTTTTTACATAAACATCATGTTTTGACTTTGGCAACCTGTTCTGAGAATCAGCCATGGTGCGCAAACTGTTTTTATGTCTGGCTGGACGAGGAGGCCGCTTTTGTATTTACTTCTGATGAGAAAACAAAGCACATTCAGGATTTATCTGAAGGGAACACGGTAGCAGGAAGTGTTGTTTTGGAAACAGAGACTGTGGGCAAAATCAGAGGCATTCAATTTACTGGTACATTATCTCTTCCTGATGGAGATTTATCAAAAAAATCAAGAAGCAGATACCTGAAAAGATTTCCCTATGCCGTATTAATGAAGACCAAATTATGGGTTCTGGAAGTCGATTATATTAAAATGACCGATA
>JAGLSB010000693.1 GCA_023135955.1 Bacteroidales bacterium
GATAATGATGGCTTAATTTTTTTCCAAAGAATAGGGGAGATCTCAAACCCAACAAGTCTGTCGAGAATTCGCCTCGCCTGTTGTGCATTAACAAGGTCAAAATCAATAAAACGAGGATTCTCTACTGCTTTTAAAATTGCTTCTTTAGTAATCTCATGGAATACAATTCGTCTTGTTTTTTCCGGAGTTAATTTCAGAACTTCATATAAATGCCATGCAATAGCTTCCCCTTCACGGTCTTCATCAGATGCAAGCCAAACAGTATCGGCTGACTTTGCTAATTTCTTTAATTCATCAACTACCTTTTTCTTGTCTGTGGGGACAATATATTCAGGCTTATAGTTGTTTTCAATATTGATTCCCAGATTTTTTTTAGCTAAATCACGAATGTGACCAAAACTAGATTTTACTATGAAACCTTTTCCTAAAAACTTTTCTATGGTTTTAGCCTTTGCAGGCGACTCAACTATGACAAGACTTGATTCCTTCATTTCCCAACTTCCTTCTACATTTATAAAATAAAATTATGCAAAGTAACTTAAAACAATCTCATAGTTCAAAATTTGATGGGAAATAATTCTTATTTTTGTTACAAATCATTAGTGATATGACGATAAAAAATAATAAGAATAAGCTGTATATCAGGATATTCTGGGCGCTTTTTATTAGCCCAATAATAATAATAACATTAATATTTATATTGATAGGTAGAGGAGAGATTGGGTATATTCCTGATTTTAATGAACTTGAAAACCCTAAGAACAATCTCGCATCCCTTATTATTACTGAAGATAATCAGATTTTACAGAAATATTTTATTGAAAATCGGACTTTTGCAGTTTTTGAAGACTTATCACCATATCTTATTGATGCTTTAATTGCTACTGAAGATATTCGGTTTGAAAGACATTCAGGAATAGATGCCCGTGGATTGGCCAGGGTATTGTTCAGAACTGTTCTTGGTGGACAGAATACTGGAGGCGGTAGCACTCTTACTCAGCAATTGGCAAAAAATCTTTATAACACCCGTGAATTTCAAGCAAAAGGAAAAATACGAAGGAATTTTCAGCTTATAAGTTTTAAATTCTCTGAATGGGTTACTGCAGTTCAGCTTGAAAAGCATTATACAAAAAGAGAGATTCTCGTAATGTATCTGAATACTGTTTCTTTTGGACATGAAGCCTTTGGTATCCGATCTGCATCCCAGATCTTTTTTAATACGAGTCCGGATTCTCTGAAGCTGGAAGAAGCTGCAGTTCTCGCCGGTTTACTTCAGGCACCAACCCGGTATAGTACAGTTGTTAATCCTGAAAATGCTTTAAGAAGAAGAAATATTGTTCTAAACCAGATGTTAAAATATGGATTTCTAGATGAAGAAGTAAAAGATTCAGTAAGTCAGCTTCCAATAATTTCTGGTTATTACAGTCAAAGCCATATTTCAGGTCAGGCAAATCATTTCCGCGATTTTCTTGCAAAAACACTTAGTGCAACACATCCTTTTAGAGAAGAATATTATTCTTATAGAAATTATAAAAATGATAGTATTAAATGGGAAACCAATATGCTTTACGGGTGGACGAATAAAAACTTTAAACCCGATGGGAGTAAATACAATATTTATACTGATGGATTAAAAATATACACAACTATAAACTTTAAAATGCAGGAATATGCCGAGAAGGCAGTAGAAATGCATTTAGGGGGATTACTTCAGGATGAATTTTTCGTCGATAGAGAAGTTATGATAAATCCACCTTTCTCCGACGACCTTGAAGAAGAGGATATTGAGAAAATAATGGATCAGGCAGTTCGGAGAACAGACAGATACAGGAGCTTGAAAGCTGCTGGTGTTGAATGGGAATCAATAATGGAGGTATTTGATGTTCCGGTTGAAATGAAAGTATTTACATGGAATGGAGATATAGATACGATAATCTCACCCATGGATTCTTTAAAATATTACAAGCATATTCTCCGAGCTGGAATGATGGCAATGGAACCTAACACGGGTCACGTAAAAGCATATATTGGAGGTCATAATTATAAATATTTTAAATATGATCAGGTTACTCAGGGGAAAAGGCAGGTCGGATCGACAATTAAACCTTTTATGTATACTCTTGCCATGCAGGAAGGTCACACTCCATGCGACATAGTTCAAAATGTACCCGTTACATTTATGGATCATGATTCAACATGGACACCCCGAAACTCCGGTAATTATGATATGGAGGGGAAAAATGTTACACTTGAATGGGGATTGGCAAATTCTGTTAATTATATTTCAGCCTGGCTGGTAAAAAGATTCGGTCCACAGCCGGTTGTTGATCTTATGCATAAAATGGGAATAAAGAGTCAGGTTGATGCTGTTCCATCGGTTATTTTTGGGACCTCTGATATTTTCGTTGAGGAATTAGTGGCAGCATATAACACCTTTTCTAGTAAAGGCTTCTATGTTGAGCCTGTGTATGTTACAAAAATTGAAGACAGGCATGGAAATATTGTGTCTGAATTCATACCGCGTCAATTTGAAGCTATATCTGATAAATCGGCATATTTAATGGTCAGGCTTCTTCAGAATGTGGTAAATCAAGGTACTGCTCAGCGTTTAAGATATTTTTTCAATTTTGAAGGGGAACTTGGAGGCAAAACTGGTACAACTCAAAATCAATCCGATGGCTGGTATATGGGAATAAGCCCAAAGCTTACCGCTGGTGTGTGGGTTGGAGCTGAAGACCGGTCAGTGCGTTTTGAATATCTCGGACAAGGATCCGGATCGCACATGGCACTGCCTATTTACGGGTACTTCATGCAGCAGATTTATGCCGATTCAACCCTAGGTATTACACAGGAAGATTCCTGGGAGGAACCAATTAATTTCAATGTAAATCTTGAATGTCCTGAAGTAGTAAAAGGGGTTGGGGTATTAAGGAATAGTATGTATGAAGAACCGGATGAATTTTAAATAAATTGATTAGCTCCCGGGTATAGAGTTAATAAGCGTACGGGTATAGTCTGATTTCGGATGCTTATAAATTTTGTCAGGGTCTCCTTCTTCAGTAATTTCTCCATTCTGCATGATAATAATACGATCTGACATGTGTTTAACAACCGATAAATCATGTGAAATAAATATGTAGCTTAATTTATATTTTTCTTTCAAATCATTCAGCAAGTTGAGTATTTGAGCCTGAATAGAAACATCTAATGCAGATACTGCTTCATCAAGCACAAGAAATTCAGGTTCAGTAGCAAGTGCTCTTGCAATTCCCAGCCTTTGTCGTTGTCCTCCTGAAAATTCATGGGGATACTTTTCTAAAGAATCAATATTTAAGCCAGTATTTAAAATAAGTTGCTGAATTTGAATCAGACTTTCAGAATATTTTTCCTTAGGAAAATGAAGCTTTCTAGCCTCAAAAAGCATTGTCTTAATTTTAATTCTCGGGTTTAGTGATGAATAGGGATCCTGAAAAACAACCTGGATATTCTTTCTGAATTTCCTGAATTCCTTGTCTGTTAATTCCGGTAGATTATTGTTCTTATACCAAATATCGCCAGACTGTGCCTTAACCAATCCCAGAATTGTTTTCCCGAGGCTTGTTTTTCCGCATCCCGACTCCCCAACCAAACCAAGTGTTTCACCTTGAAAAACTTTAAGATCAATATTTTTCAGTGCAGTAAAAAATTTCTTGCGACCATAAATATCTGCACTTAAATAACTCAGGTTTAGGTTTTTTATTTGAAGGATAATTTCTGATGTGGAATAATCAATTCTGGCCTTTTCCTTTGGGTGAGAGAGATTTCCTTGTTCAAAATCATTTACTGTCAGAAGTTTTTCCGGGCGTTTTTCAAGTGAAGGCTGACATGCGATTAATCCTTTTGTATAAGGTTTCTCCGGATTGTTAAAAATGCGGTTACTTTCTCCATTCTCTATTATTTCACCTTCTTTCATGACAATAATATCATCTGCAATTTCTTTTAAAATTCGTAGATCATGAGTGATGAAAAGTATAGAAAGGGCATATTCTTTCTGCAAATCTTTTAATAACAATAGGATTTCCTTTTGTACCGTAACATCCAATGCTGTTGTGGGCTCGTCAGCAATCAATAAAGCAGGTTTTACAGCTAAAGCCATTGAAATCATTATTCTTTGTAACTGCCCACCTGAAAGTTGATGAGGATATGAAATGCTGGCTTTTTCAGGATCGGGGAGCTTTACTTTTTCAAGCAGGTGAAGAACTTTTTCCTTTCTTATTTTTCTCTCTAGAGATGAATGGATTCTCAATACTTCTTCAATTTGAGTTCCACAGGTCATGGAAGGATTTAGGGATGACATGGGTTCCTGAAAGATCATACTTATTTCTTTACCGCGGACTCTTCTGATGTCATTTTGATTGAGCAAAGAAAAAGACGATTGGTTATCGCGATGGAAAATGATTTCGCCACTGCTTATCTTTAATTTATTAGGTAGTAATCCCATTATGCTCAAGGCTGTCATGGTTTTTCCCGATCCCGACTCCCCAACAATTCCCGTTAACTTTGCCTTTTTAAGCCTAAGGTTAATACCTTTAAGAATCCTTTGTGAAGAAGGAATTACTTCAAGTACGAGATTACTTATTTCAAGAATAGGCTCAGTCATCTCTGACTTTTCTTGATAGTACAACTTTATTTCTCTCCAGACTCAACTCCCAATGGCTCATATCTACAAACTTATAGGCAGTTCGAATATATAATCGAGTACGAATACTTGGTGTGGACCTGTCTTCATCATCTTTATATTCTCCTGAAAATTCATAAGAATTTGAATAGGGGTGAGCTTCATGGTACGATTTTAAAATCTCAATCATTGTAGAAATAATCATATAAACTTCGCCACGATTTGTTTCTGAATATTCATCTTCATACTCCTCAGAAAGAACGCTGAAATTTACAATGTTTCCAAGGTAATTATTTTTCTTCTTCCCGAAAGTTACCTGATAAACAAGTTTACTATCTGTTTCAAAATAATAGACCGCCCCTGAAACAATATCAGGTTTTTTAACCTCAAAAATATTTGTTGTTGGTCTATAATCTTTTTTAAATAGTGGCACTCCATTCATAGCAATAATAATTATCCAAATAATTTTTTTGGTAATTGTTGAACTTTGGAAACGAAATTTAATTTGATTTTAAATTTGTCAAAATCAATGCCTTTTTCACTATAACTTGATAATATCATGTTGCTGAATCCCATTTTTTCAGCCTCCGAAATCCTCTGTTCCAATCGGTTTACAGGTCTTATTTCCCCGGAAAGGCCAACTTCCCCGGCAAAACAGGTATTTTTAGAAATAGGAATATCTACTGTGGAGGAAAGAATGGCAGAAATAACAGCTAAATCTATTGCCGGGTCATCTACTCTGATTCCGCCTGCAATATTAAGAAATACATCTTTAGTCAGGAGCTTGAAGTTTGCTCTTTTCTCCAATACAGCGAGAAGCATACCAAGTCGCCGAAGATCAAATCCGGTTGTTGACCTTTGAGGGGTAGCGTATGCACTATTGCTTACAAGGGACTGAACTTCAATAAGAAAAGGCCTAACACCTTCTATTGTAGCAGATACAGCTACACCACTCAAGCTCTCCAGATTTTGACTGATTAGTATTTCGGAAGGATTAGATATTTCTTTTAATCCTGAACTGCGCATTTCATAAACTCCAATTTCGTTTGTGGATCCGAAACGGTTTTTCATAGACCTTAATATTCGATACATATGATGTTGATCCCCCTCAAACTGAAGTACTGTATCAACAATATGTTCAAGGACTTTAGGTCCGGCAATTGAGCCATCCTTTGTAAT
>JAGLSB010000694.1 GCA_023135955.1 Bacteroidales bacterium
TTTAATTACAAGTACTAATCATTAAAATTTTAGTACTATAAATTATCAATTATATTTGAATAATTGCCTAAATTTGAAGGATAACACCATCTAACTACCATGTAATACAACTTCGAAAGGAAATTAACAAGAGTTCTATGCATGTAAATATTTCAAATTTCTTATGAAAATCAGGCTATTCAACCCAGCGTATTATAAAAGTATTACAATTGAAATGTAGAGTACTATTTAGTAGTATTAATTTGATTTATTTTAGTTCCAAGACCAATTTTCTAAATATGATGTTCAATGAATGATGATTTTAAAACTAAAAAATAACCTAAGTATATCTTTCAGAAAAACATAAATATTTAAATTATCACCAAAAATGAATATTATCAAAACAAAGCGACAAGACAAATTTCCTGCATTATCAACTTTAGTTCTTCTGATATTTCTTTTTCTGTGTAGTTTAATTACTGCGCAAGAAACAGAAAACCCCCGGAAGTGCATAATGGTATTCGGTGCTCACGCTGATGATGTGGATGAAATAGCCGGAGGAACTCTGGCAAAATATATGGACAATGGATATGAAGGAGTTTATGTGTGCTACACAAATAATACTGCAGGTTGTAATCTTGAAAGAACGCCACATTTTGATGAAGGTCCTGATTTCACGATCTCAGCCTCTTCATACGAATTTCCGGTTGGTGGCCTGGAATCAATTCAAATTCGTGAGGAAGAAGCCAGGCAGGCTGCTGCAGTTTTTGGTGCAATTCCTGAGTTCTTATATTTCAGGGAAACCTGGTTCTGGATGGGACGTAAACAGTGTTATATTGGAAGCGATGAGTGGTATCAATATCAACCACCAGGAAGACAGGTAGTTAGCGTTGCAACACGGAGCAGCAAAGATGTAGGTGTTGTTATTGATTTATTAAGAAAATATAAACCAGAGATTGTCATTATGCATACTCTTGGCGGTGAAAAGCACGACCATGGCAATGGTGCATATATAATGTATCAAGCTTTTACAAGGGCAATGGATCAAAATATTCCTGTAGGTAAATTGTGGATGACAGTTAATGGATGGCTATTAGATAAGTATAACCAGGATAACTGCCGGGGCATTCCTGATGTTCAAATTGAGGTAGAACAATATTTGGACACCAAATACGAAGCTCTTGATAAGCATGTAAGTCAGAATGGAGGTTTTGGAAGAAATTATGTAATTAATAATCGAGTGCAACCAAAAGAAGTGATTGAAGAATTTATTACTGTCATTGATAATACTAATTAACCTATTTTAAGGAGGACTTTTATGTCAGGATATTTAAAATATGCAATTCATAT
>JAGLSB010000695.1 GCA_023135955.1 Bacteroidales bacterium
TGAGCTCTCTTTCCTCCTCATAAATTTTAATATATGGATTACTATAGCGGGCAGTTACATTCCAGTCTATATTCCGTATATCGTCACCATAAAGGTATTCTCTCACCTCCGAGAAGGTAACACCCCTACCTTTAAATGCACTATGATACTCGCCAGCGAATACCTGACGCGTTAATCCGCGTGTTTTTATTTCAATTGTCCGAACCTTTTTCAGAAGTTCCGACGTTTCATCTTTCGCCATTTTAAAATACCTTCTTTATCAACTACTTTTTTTTTACCCGCAAAACAAAGTACCACGCCTCTTCTTCCAGCGTAACTTTAAAAATCTCCTTTCCTACATTGTATACCCACAAATTCTTTCGCTTTTTCTTATAATGCTCATTGCAATTGCTTATTATAGCATCATATTCTGAATAGTCACAAATCATACGAGTATGTGTAGAAATATCTTTATCTGAGAAAAATACTAATAAGGTTTTGGTATTTGATGAATTAATAAATTTCAGATAGTTAAACTTCTTATTCATTATTATATCATCAATATAAAAACCTGTTTTCCTTGCTAATACTCTGGTTTCTTCTTTGTTGAGGCCAATAAAATGCTGAGCAATCATATTATTGTCCGGGAAAAATAAGAAAACAAAAGTAAAAAGGAGTATTTTCTTCATAACCCGATGTTTTAGGGTACTTCCACTTTATTTAGAATTTCACGTATGATATCTTCAGAACTAACATTTTCTGCTTCAGCCTCATAACTCAGACCAATCCGGTGCCGCATTACATCAAAACATACGGCTCTCACATCTTCAGGAACTACATAACCTCTTCTTTTTATAAAAGCATAGGCTTTTGCAGCTTTTGCAAGATTAATACTTGCTCTGGGAGATGCACCATATTGAATCATATTTTTGAATTCGCTAAGACCAAAATCCTGAGGATTCCTTGTGGCAAAAACTATATCAAGAATGTAGTTTTCAATTTTCTCATCAAGGTATACCTCCTGTACAACTTCCTTTGCTTTTAAAATATCAACCGTTTTTAGAATTTTTGAAGCAGTTGGGAATATTTTCTCCAAATTCTCCCGCATAATAATTCGCTCCTCTTCTTTCGTAGGATAGCTAATTACGACCTTTAGCATAAACCTGTCAATCTGGGCCTCAGGTAATGGGTAAGTTCCCTCCTGCTCTATTGGGTTTTGTGTAGCCAAAACAAGAAATGGTTTATCTAATTGAAAAGTATTTTTACCTATAGTAACCTGTTGTTCCTGCATGGCTTCGAGTAAGGCACTCTGGACTTTTGCCGGAGAACGATTTATTTCATCTGCCAATATAAAATTTGCAAAGACCGGACCTTTTTTCACTAGAAATTCCTCTTTTTTCTGACTATAGATCATCGTTCCGATTAAATCAGCAGGAAGAAGGTCGGGTGTAAATTGAATCCGACTGAATTTAGCATCGATAGTATCTGCCAATGTTTTTATTGATAGTGTCTTTGCCAGTCCCGGAACACCTTCAAGCAATACATGTCCGTCAGAAAGCAAGCCAATCAACAAACTTTCCAAAAGATGTTTCTGTCCAACAATAACCTTATTAATTTCAATATTAATCAGGTCAATAAATTCACTTTCCTGTTTAATACGCTCATTTAATTCTTTAATATTTACCTGTTCACTCATAATTTTACAATTTATAAAAAGACTCTACAAAAGTCATTATTAATTACCGTTTTTCAAAATTAGTAAGGGGCTTATGGGGGGTATTTTGGTTGAATTTGCGTTAAAAAATGTTAAGAGATGTGGTGGACGATGGAGGATGGAGGATGAACGATGGATGGTGGAGGATGGACGAGGGACGGTGGAAGATGGAAAATGGACGGTAGACGATGGAGGATGGAAACTCTGTTGAAGAATAATGGAGGAATCCAAAATACTAACCACGGAGTGGTTAAAATAGATTAGCCCCAGTCACACCTGGGGTTTTAGATATGAACCGAA
>JAGLSB010000696.1 GCA_023135955.1 Bacteroidales bacterium
CTTGGCCGTACCGGCCACATGAAGTTCTATTTATTAGGGCCTGTACAATATTTCTACGACTCTGATAATAAATTATATAAGTCAATATTTAAATAGACTACTTCTTTTCCAATCTTCTTTGGTATCATTATTCCAATATCTTGCATTTGTCCCATGTATTTCTTTGCTGTATTCAAGCTTTTAATATTTTTATCCATCAGCATCTTAGGGCTTACATATGGTTGCTCAAATATTTTTTCGATAGTTTCTTTCCTTATGTGTGGTAATCTGGTTTTAGTTATCTCATAAACATTGCTAAAAAGCCGATCAATTTCTTCAATTTTACTTATTGTATACAATGATGTTTCTTCAACAGCTTGAGCATGTAGATAATCCAATTTTTCCAACTCATTCTGGCTGAGACATCATTAAGATATTGATAGTAATCTTCTTTCTGCTTAGTAAGGTAAGTACTAAGATAAAGAATTGGAACTTCTAAAAGCTTTTTTTGAATTAACAAAAGAATACTAAGTATCCGACCTGTTCTTCCATTTCCATCTCTGAATGGATGTATTGCTTCAAACTGGTAATGTGAAACAGCCATTTTTATTAATGGATCATAGTTGAATTTATCATCATGATTGATGAATTCATATAAATTATCAAGCTTTTCTTTGATGATTTTATTTCCCCTGGGTGGCGTATAAACCACTGTACCACGAAGATCTCCAGATCCACGTTTCATAATTACGGTTTCAGTTTGATCAGATCGAATACCGTCTTTTAATTGGCTGATAGTTTGATAAACTTTTATAATCAATTTTTCATCAAATACATCTCTGTCAATAATTTCCTGAAATCCTGTCCACAATGCTTGTCTGTAATGTAATACTTCCTTTGCATTGCCCTGCAGATCCTGCTCTTTTAATGTAAGTGCTTTATAAAGTTCATCTTCAGTAGTAAAAATATTTTCAATCTCCGTACTGGCTTTTGCCTCACGTAAAGCAATTGTATTAACAAGCATGGATTGATTTGGCAGTTTTCTTGCAAGACCTTTCAATTCTGCAAGTGCCCTATTTGCATTGTTTAAGGCAGTAAGAATTTCAATTGTCATAACTTTCTCATCAGGAGGAGGCAGCAATGGAAGATTATTGAAAGGTTTATTTCTATCGTAAGGTATCATCTTTGACATTATAAAATGTTAGTTGTCAAATTTACCCAATATTTGACATTAATCAAAATATTTGTCAAATTCTCAGTATTTAATCTTCCATTGTCAAAAATTGATGAAATTTGACTTTTTGCGGTATTGGCACTAAAGGATGGTGGTATGAATTGATTGGCATTTCAAAGCACTTCCGTATCAATTTGTAGTAAACATAATTAACTTACCATATTTCTACGACTCAGATAATAAATCATATGTTGTCATTACAACTTAAATCCGTAAGAAATACTAATTATTGATAAATCTAAAGGATAGCTTTGGTTCTTTTCATTTTGTTTATGAAAAACAATATCCAGACTATTATTATTGTCGAATTTATATTTGATGACAACAGAAATTCTTTGCTTTTCCATTAACCATACATAATAATTATAGGCATATTCATAACCTATTACAGTAGAGAATCGATTAACAAAACTATAATTATGATCCCCTTCGTTTTCATTACTGAAACGATATATTAGAGAAAGAGTTAAGTCTTTTATATCGTAATTGTTTATCAGGTAATTAAATATTGAGGGACTGGCTCTGTCTTTTTATGATCCATTCTTTTGCATTAATGAATGCCTCTATCCATGGAGTTATTTCATCATTCTTTCTATTTTCAGGATATTGAGCACATTGATATGGCAAAAAGGCTCTCTCAAGATGGGGCATCATGGCCAGGTGGCGTCCATCAGTTGAACAGATCGCGGCAGCTGAATAATCGGATCCATTAGGATTACCAGGATAATTATCAAAACTATATTTCAAAGGGATATTGTACTGATTTTCGTTTTCAGGCAGATGAAATTTTCCTTCTCCATGTGCTACCCAAATACCTAGTTTCTTTCCTGTTAGGCTTTTCAACATTACAGAATCATTTTCCTTTACATCAACATTCAGGAAGGAGGATTCAAATTTGCCTGATTCATTATGAAGCATGCTTGCCTGGTTTTCTTTTCCCGGATCTATTAGATCTAATTCTACCATTAGCTGACAACCATTACACACGCCGAGACTAAGAGTATCAATTCTTTTATAAAAATTTTCAAGAGCAATCCTGGCTTTTTCATTGTACTTAAATGCTCCGGCCCATCCTTTGGCAGAACCCAAAACATCAGAATTAGAAAAGCCTCCAACAAATACAATCATATTTATATCGCTGAGATCCTCTCTGCCTGAAATTAAATCTGTCATGTGAATGTCCTTCACATCCATTCCTGCCAGATGCAATGCATAAGCCATCTCACGATCGCCGTTAACACCTTTTTCTCTAATAATAGCAACTTTAATACCTGTTTTTTCTTTTCTGTTTGGATCTATATTGTATGATTTGTAGCTACCCTCGAATTCGTCAAAATTGTATGTAAGAGCTTGTTTATCAAAGTTCTCGTAACGTTCGAGGGCCTTATCTTCTCCACTCTGTTTTCTGTCGAGCAAATAGGATGAGCGAAACCAGGTTTTCCTAAGCTCAGAAATATTCAGAACAGATTCATTTTTTGAGCTTATCAGCCTAATATGATCCGACTTCTCCACTTTACCAAGAATTTGATAAGATATTCCATTATTCTGAAGACTAGAAAGGTCTGATTCTTTTTCAACCTGTATAATAATCCCAGGATTTTCAGAGAATAGGAACTTTATCGGATCATGATTATCGAAGTTGGAAATATTGATATTCATCCCGGTATTTTTATTTGAAAAACACATTTCAAGTAAGCAAGTAATAATTCCACCAGCTGAGATATCGTGCCCTGAAAGAATTTTCTCATTTGAAATTAAATCCTGAACCGCATTAAAAGCATTAACAAAATAAGCAGGATCTTTTATGGTTGGAGCTGAGGTTCCTAAATTGCTTAAAATTTGAAAAAAACTGCTCCCGCCTAAAGCAGATGTCATTTGTGAGAAATCGATGTGGACAATTAATGAATTATCAATTGCTTTAATTACAGGCTCAACTACTTTGCTTACATCTGCTACTTCTGCTGCGGCAGAAATTATTACAGTACCTGGCGCGTATACAACTTCATCAGAATATTTTTGAGTCATTGATAAAGAGTCTTTTCCAGTAGGAATGTTTATTCCTAAATCAATAGCGAAATTGCTGGCAGCTTCTGCTGCTTTGTATAAGCGTGCATCTTCGCCGGGATTTTTACATGGCCACATCCAGTTTGCTGATAAGGATATAGTCTTAATCTTATCAACCAATGGAGCCCAGATAATATTTGTAAGTGCCTCTGAGATTGCAAGAACAGAGCCAGCTGCGGGATCAATTAATGCAGCAGCAGGTGCATGACCTATCGAAGTGGCATATCCCTTTTTTCCCAGGTAATCCAAAGTCATAACACCCAAATTATTCAAAGGAAGCTGCAGTTCTCCGGCGCATTGTTGTTTGGCAATCCGTCCAGTTACAGAACGGTCTACTTTATTTGTGAGCCAATCTTTAGAAGCAACAGCTTCAAGTTGTAGGATTTGTTTAAGATAAGATTCAAACTTTGAGAATTCGTAATCCAGTTCCCTGAATTTTACCGACACATCTTCGTCTTTAAGAATAGTTAGAGGTGGACTCCCAAACATGTCTGTGAGCTCCAGATCAATTGGTTTTTCACCGGAGCGTTCACTTTTAAAACTGAATCTATAATCACCTGTTACTTCCCCAATGATATATATTGGAGCTCTTTCTCTTTCAGATATTTTTTTGAATTCTTCTACATCGGCCCTGGCCATTACCAAACCCATTCTCTCTTGAGATTCATTTCCTACAATTTCTTTTGCAGATAAAGTCTGATCTCCAATAGGCAATTTATCTAAATTTATTTCTCCACCGGTTGCTTCAACTAATTCAGAGAGACAATTTAGGTGTCCACCTGCACCATGATCATGTATAGAAATAATATTATTATGTCCCGATTCTGTAAGAGCCCGGATAGCATTGAAAACTCTTTTTTGCATTTCAGGGTTCGCCCTCTGAACCGCATTTAATTCTATTTTGTTATCATATTCACCTGTTGCTACCGATGAAACAGCACCTCCGCCCATTCCGATTCTGTAATTATCTCCGCCAAGCAGAACAACAACATCTCCTTTTTCAGGAATATCTTTTTGGCTGTCTTGTTTTTTTCCATATCCAATGCCGCCAGCTTGCATTATTACTTTATCATAAGCATATTTTTTAGAACCTTCTGTATGTTCAAAAGTAAGGAGGCTTCCACAAATTAAAGGTTGTCCAAATTTATTTCCAAAATCGCTGGCTCCATTTGAAGCTTTTATTAGTATTTCCTCAGGAGTTTGATAAAGCCACTTTCTTTCATCCATATTTTTTTCCCATTCGCGGGGCCCTTCTGTTCTGGGATAAGCAGTCATGTAAACTGCAGTGCCAATTGACGGTATAGCTCCTTTTCCACCAGCAATTCTATCGCGAATTTCTCCTCCTGTTCCTGTTGAAGCACCATTAAATGGCTCAACTGTAGTTGGGAAATTATGTGTTTCAGCCTTTAAAGAAAGAACAGTTTCAATCTCTTTTGTTTCAAAATAATCTGCAATATCATGCCTTGCGGGGGCAAACTGCTGAGCAATAGGGCCCTGAACAAATGAGCAATTGTCTTTGTAAGCAGAAACTACTTTATTGGGATTAGTTTTAGTAGTTTTCTTTATTAATTGAAACAGACTGGATTCTTTTTCTTCACCATTAATAATAAATACACCATTAAATATTTTATGACGGCAATGTTCGGAGTTAACTTGTGAGAATCCAAAAACTTCACTATCCGTAAGTTTTCGGTTCAGACGCTTAGAAAGATTCTCAAGATAATCAATTTCGGCATTATTTAAGGCGAGACCTTCCTGGTCATTATATTCAGATATATTCTTAATTTCGATAACAGGTTCAGGCTTCCGATTAATAAGGAATATATTTTGATCCAGATTTTTATACAGAGTTTGAAGCATCGGATCATATTCTGCTTTCTCATTTTCAACCCTAAAATATTCTTCAATTCGCAGGATACCTTCAATTCCCATATTTTGAGTAATCTCTACAGCATTTGTGCTCCATGGAGTGATCATTTCCTTTCTTGGACCAACAAAAAATCCCTTCAAAATGTCAGAAGAAATATACTCTGCCTTATTAAAAAGCCAGGATAATTTAATAAGATCTTCATTTTTTAAAGAAATATCAGAACTCGTAGCAATAAAATGATCTTCAGTTACTTTGAAAAAAAGAGTCATGGGAATTATTTTTATTATTTTAATTTGCGTTGCAAAGATAGTTATTCAACTAATGACAATAGAAATTCTCTTACATTATTGTAATTCTCTACAAAATAATTGGCCCGGGTTGGTTTATTACCCACTTTGATAGTATATGCTTTTTCCGGCATTGCCTCGAAGGTAAATTCATCTGTCCAATCATCGCCAAGGGCAAGGATGAAGTCATATTTCTGATCGCCCATTCTCGATTGTGAAGCACGACCTTTATTAATTCCAACATTTTTAATCTCAATAACATTATCACCATCCATAATTTCGAGATTCAGATTTGTTACCAGGCTTTGCAACTCATCTTTTAATTCAAGAGAACGTTGAACACCCAAATCAGGATCAGCTTTTCTGTAATGCCAGACGAGGGAATAGTTTTTTGTTTCGATAAAGCTTCTTGGGGTTCGGTCAACATAAAAGTTAAGGGTTGGTTTGATTATTTTCATCCATTCATTATCAATGGCATCCATCATTTTCCATTCTCCTTTGACTTCACGGTACCATACTCCGTGCTCGGCAATGAAGCTCAGGTTATTTTCCTTTTCAAACCATTCAGAGAGTGTTTCTTTATCCCGGCCACTTATAATGATAATCTGATTCCGCTTATCAGAAGTTAATTTGCCAATGATTTCATACAATTCAGCATCGGG
>JAGLSB010000697.1 GCA_023135955.1 Bacteroidales bacterium
GAGGAAGACTATGTTGAAATTTCAAACTGTTTAAATAAGCATGAAATTGATACATCAGATATTAATTGCCTAGATAAACTTAAAATTAGGGCGTTTCACTTGGTCCAATCTTCTAGAAAAATAGCTTCCTTACTTAAAGTGCTAAAAACAAAGTTTTCTTCAGATTCTAACTATAAGGATACTTTAGGATTCCTAACTAATTATGGTCGATTAAGAAATGGTATTCACTCAAATTTTATTTTTCACGGACAGAAGGAAGTAATATGTTTATATGACAAAATAACTTACTCATATAAACCTAATGAACCAATAATAATGGAGCCCCTTGTTGAAGATACTTTTTACAATAACTGCAAAAGATTAATAGGGATTTGCATTTTTATTATTGAGAATGTTGTATATGAACAGAAGATATATGATCCAACTTATTTAATAACAAAATGACTGTGGTTTAATTTATCATTAACTCCCTCTTATTCTACTTTAAATGAAAATAACCTAATTTTTTACGACTGGATTGGATTTAAGAATACCCATTATGAACATACCTACTAAACATATTTCTGTAAGAGTGCCTTGGCATGATTCCGGCTGGAATGGAAAAATTTGCCGCCATCCAAGAGATAATGGTTCATGTATGTTTTTACCTCGAATTAATGAAAGTAAAAATGCAGATCATGAAGAAGGTATTACAGAACAATGGATTCACGAACTGCATCAAGATGAACTGCCTCCGTGTGTGAGTGAAAAGGTGCATTTTATGTCACCACACCCAATCTATAAAAAGGTAGATCACCCATATAGTCAAAATGATGGGAATAAGGATTATTATGCTCATTATAAAGAGACCACCTATTTCTATCCTGGTTATAGCTTTTCTGTAATCCCATATAACTGGATGTTGAAAAATCCCGAAGACAATACATCCGAGATAGCAGCAACCCTAAATTTGCCTTATGGACCTGAAAAAGAACCTCAGCTAAACTTTAAAAATTCTTGGGTTCAGCAAATAGACAATCAAAGAGTCTTATTAGATACATTTATTAAGCCAATTAAGCCAGGTAATTCTTTGGTTTTTATCTATGCTAAAAATGTCCCTTTCGTTGAAACTACAAGCCGCATACTTATCGGAGTAGGCCATATTTTAGATATTGGCGATCTTACAGAATATGAGTATAAAGACAATATGGCGATTAACTTTAGAAGCACACTATGGGAACGTCCAATATTTCATACAATTAGAGAGGATAATAAAGACGGTTTTCTTCTACCCTATCAGGAGTTTTTCAAATTGGTAGAACAAGATGATAGCATACAAATTTCCGATTATATTGCATTTGCGCCAAGCTTTGAGGAGTTTTCGTACGGTTCTGAGTGGATAAGTCATGATTCAGCTATTGAATCCCTTCTAATCCTGCATGAAAAACTTAGAAAGTTTGAGTCTATCTTACCAAATAAGAATTATGAAACACAACTGAATTGGATAGATTTAGAATTGTCGAAGCTTTGGAAAATGAGAGGCCCATTTCCAGGACTTGGGGCTGTGCTTTCGGGATTAAAATTATCGGATGGAAATTTAATTGCTTGGGAGCTTGACAGGTTGATTAGAGATGATGAGAATGGTGAGGTAGTAGAAAATCCATGGGATTATGTTGAGAAATTTTTTCAAGGAGATAATTCGTTTCTATCACCTTCATTGAAGTTAAACATCAGCGACACTGTAATATCCACATGGAAAACTTTAAGTAGAGAAGAGAAAGACTTCGTTCAGTTTCTTAGTAGAATGAATGTTGACAATAAACAAGTTAATTTAGTAATTGATACTAAGGAAAAACAACAAATTTCATACATAAAGAATCCATACTTATTATATGAAAATACACGTCTCGATAAAACTCAGTTTTCGGTACCATTGATTGACAAAGCCTTGTATGGTAACACGTCCATATTGAAAACATTTCCTTTTCCTGATATTATTGATATTTCATCACCACTTGATCATCGCAGAATCAGAGCTTTTACAATTCAAATTTTAGAAAAAGCTGCAGTAGATGGCAACACGCTTATAACTGATACCCAGTTAGTTTCCAAATTAGATGAGCAACCCTTGCAGCCTTTATGCAATCCGTCAATCAGAAATTTGATTGCGATTGAAGAGTTTTTAGAAGAGGAAGTAATTCGATTTGTATTAGATGTTGATGATGAACTGTATTATTTTAAGCTAAAACGCTTTGATTATATAAAGCAAAAGATTAGAAATTTCATCCAGAAGCGTACAAAAAGGCTAATAAATCCACCCATATCAATGGATTGGATTGAAATTATTGATTCACAATTTGGTGCTATTGATGAAAATAATCCAGAATGGTACCAACATAGGGATAAAAAAGCCAGGCAAGAAAAAGCAAATGCGTTAGATGTGTTGTCAAATAGCCGAATATCAATTTTAATCGGACCTGCAGGAACCGGAAAAACTACTCTGCTGAATATTTTGTGTGAACAACCGTTTATAAAAAACGGATCAGTATTAAAGTTAGCGCCAACAGGCAAGGCAAGGGTCAAAATGGGTAAAGATGCTAAAACACTTGCTCAGTTTTTGATTCAGGCAAAACGATACAATCCTGAAACAGGACAATATTTTATAAATCCTAATGCTGAGTCGCAAAAATATGACACGGTAATATTGGATGAATCCTCTATGGTTACAGAAGAGCAGTTAGCTGCATTATTGGATAGTTTAAGTGGACTAGAAAGATTGATTTTAGTAGGTGATTATCGCCAGCTTCCACCTATTGGAGCTGGACGGCCCTTTGTTGATATAAAAGGCTACTTAGAAGAAGAGAAGAAGAATGTCGCAGAGCTTAAACTTTTATTCCGACAATATTCTGATAAAAACATTCCGGAAGTAGAATCTGATCGACTTGATGTAAGATTAGGTAAATGGTTCAGTGATGATCCTATTAAGAAGGAGGAAATCAACATTTTCGATGAAATTTCAACTGTAAAGGATAATGAGTTAGGGAGTATAAAATTCATTGAATGGTACAATGTACGTCACCTTGAAGAAATTTTAGTTAACGTTACTAATTCAGAAATTGATTTCTTACTGAGAAAGCTCCCGAATAAAACTCTATTATCCTCACAAGCTAATTTCGATTCTTCACTGGGGTCATACGTTCATTACGAAAAATCAAAATGGTCAGGTTTTAATCTTGATTCCGCTAGGGAAATTGAAAATTGGCAAATCCTTTCCCCAACTCGTAATGCTGGCTATGGAACAAAAGTTGTAAATCAAAAGATTCAAAAAACTTTCAGAGCAAATACAAAGGAAAAAGCAATATTTCCTGGAAAGTATATTGATCGACAAACAGGAGAAGAAAGATATTCACCAAGAAAACAACCGAAACCTATTGGAGATGATGGCGTTGTATATGGTGATAAAGTAATTAACAGGAGAAATTTGCGATGGGAAAAACCCTGGAACCAAATCTACAACCCGAATAATTTGGGAGAAGCTGAAATTTTAAAGTATATAGCTAATGGTGAAATAGGTATACAAGTAGGTAAATATGGATCTTGGAATTACGACAGTCCCCGTCCCGTAAATATAGTATTCTCCTCACAGCCAGATTATGCCTATGTATTTCGGGAGTCTGATTTCAAGGAGGATGGTGATATTCAAATAGAATTAGCTTATTCAATTACTGTCCATAAGTCACAGGGTAGTGGCTTTAGAGTAGTATTGTTTATTTTACCAAACCCATGCCCAATTCTATCACGAGAACTATTTTATACAGCACTTACTAGACAAGAGGACCGAATCGTGATTCTTCATCAAGGAGAGTTTAAGGATTATAGGAAGTACACATCAGGTGAATATTCTGAAACAGGTCGCAGGTTAACCGATTTAATGATCGAGCCAAATTTAAAGATCATTAATAAGAAATATTACGACACAAATTATATACAAGTGTCAGAAAAAGGAGAGTTTATGATTTCCAAATCGGAAGTTATAATTGCTGATAAGCTTCACAATAATAACATACAGTATGTTTATGAAGCACCCATTTCAGATGATAAAGGTGTTACTATTCATCCTGATTTTACCATTGAAGATTCAGATTCAGGCATAATATACTATTGGGAACACTTGGGATTACTTACCAAAGATGACTATAGAAGCAAATGGACCAGGAAAAAAGAATGGTATGAAAGAAATGGAATAGTAGATTATAAAGAAAATCCTGATGCTGATAAGCAACTGATTATCTCAAGAGATAAACCTGATGGAGGCATTGATTCATCGGAAATTAAAGGAATTATTGATGAAATATTTTTGTAGAGATATAATATATTTGAATAATTGATCCATAGCATTGAATTAATGAATCTGAATATTATTGAATTAAAAGTGATAGGTTTGTTGAGATTTCGATAGATGTTACTTAACTTTATAAGCAAATTAGAGTTGAAAAGAGAAATCTCATCATGTTGATAATTAACGTGGTAAGTATGATAGGTTAACTCTATCTTAGTATAAAAATTTAAGAATGGCCTCAGCTGAACAAATAAAACAATTAATAAAATCATTTGGAAGTTCCGATGATTCTCGATTTTATGCTACTGCGATGCAAATTGCTGCAAAGGAAGCTAAGTCAGGTCATAC
>JAGLSB010000698.1 GCA_023135955.1 Bacteroidales bacterium
AAAACAACAGAGTGGAAAATAACTTATGACGGAAGGAACAAAGAACCATTTACTTTACCGGTAAAATTTCCTCTTCTGCTTGCTCAGGGAGGAGAGGGCATTGCGGTAGGACTGGCATCAAAGATTCTTCCTCATAATTTTATTGAACTTATTGATGCATCTATTGCACACCTTCAGAATAAATCATTTGAGTTATTTCCCGATTTTCCTACAGGCGGAATGGCAGATTTTTCAAGGTATAACGATGGACTGAGAGGTGGACAGGTAAAAGTAAGGGCAAAAATCGAACGAGTCGATAAGAAAACTCTCCTAATTAGCGAGATTCCTTTTGGTAAAACTACTTCCGGACTCATTGAGTCTATTCTAAAAGCCAATGAAAAGGGTAAAATCAAGATTCGTAAGATTGATGATAATACAGCAGGAAATGTTGAAATTCTGGTGCACCTCGGGCCAAACATTTCTTCCGATAAGACCATCGATGCCTTGTATGCTTTCAGCGATTGCGAACTATCAATTTCGCCAAATCTATGTGTTATTGAAGAGGATAAACCAAGATTTATTGGTGTTTCAGAAATTCTCAAAAATAACACAGACAATACTCTGAAATTATTAGAGCTTGAACTAAAGATAAGACTTGAAGAACTGGAAACAGCCTGGCATTTCTCGAGCTTAGAGAAAATATTTATTGAGAACAAGATTTATAACAATATTGAAGATTGTGAAACCTGGGAATCGGTAATTGAGACAATTGATAAAGGTTTGAAGCCTTATAAAAAGCTTCTGAAAAGAGAGGTGACAAGAGATGATATTATACATCTTACAGAGATTAAAATCAAAAGAATTTCAAAGTTTGATAAGAAAAAGGCTGATGAGCAGATAAAAGGATTGGAACTGGAAATTGAAGAAGTAAATAATCATTTAGAGAATATTGTTCCTTTTACTATTAATTATTACCGTCAAATAAAGAAAAAATACGGAAAAGGCAGAGAAAGAAAGACAGAGATCAGGAATTTTGAAAATATTGAAGCAGCAAAAGTAGTAGTTGCAAACGAGAAACTTTATGTAAACTATAAAGAGGGTTTCTTTGGGACCGGTCTTAAAAAGGACGAATATGTATGTGAATGTTCAGACATTGATGAAATCATTACTATTCATAAGAATGGATCATATATGGTTACCAAAGTGGCTGATAAAATTTTCGCAGGAAAGGACATTATTCATATTGCGGTATTTAAGAGAAATGACAATCGGACCATTTTTAATGTAGTTTATTTTGATGGAAATAAAGGGAAGGCAATGGTAAAGCGTTCAGCTATTACAGGCATTACCAGAGACAAACAATATTCTTTTATTAAAGAGCATAAAAATTCTCGTATCCTTTACATGACGGTCAACCTAAATGGAGAAGCCGAAGTAGTTAAGATTTATCTTAAACCACGACCCAGACTTAAGAACCTTATTCTTGATTTTGATTTTGGCGAGCTTGACATTAAAGGTAAGGGATCAATGGGGAATATATTAACTAAGCATGCCATTCTTAAGATTGTTCTTAAAGAAAAAGGAGAATCAACTCTTGGTGGCAGGAAAATTTGGTTCGATGAAGATGTTAAACGTCTGAATGCTGATGCACGAGGAAATTTCCTTGGCGAATTTTCGGGAAATGATAAACTGCTCGTAGTAACAAAATCAGGAACTTACCGAAACTGTAATTTTGATCTTTCAAATCATTTTGAAGATGATTACCTGATTATAGAAAAGTTCAAGGAGGGGAAAATATATTCAGCCGTATTTTATGACGCTGATCAGGATTATTATTATTTGAAAAGATTTAAAATGGAAGCCTCTTTAAAATCACAAAGTTTTATAGGGGATAATCCTGAGTCGAGGTTAATTAGTTTGACAGAAGTTGAATACCCTCGCTTAGAACTGAAGTTTGGTGGCAAGAATAAAAACAGAGCACCTGAAATTATTGAAGTTGCAGACTTCATTGGTGTTAAGAGTTTTAAAGCTCGTGGGAAAAGATTGTCAACATATGAAGTGGAAGTGGTTAAAGAACTGGAACCTTTAATTTCTGAGACAGAATCTAAACCTGCTGAGGAAGTTCAGGAAGAACCTAAAAGTGATGATGAAGAAAAGTCGGATTCTTCGGCTAATGGACAAATGTCTTTGAATCTTTAAATAGCATCGTTTTGAAAATATTCGTAATCGGATTTATGGGAGCAGGGAAAACCACTTATGGTAAAAAACTTGCCAGACATCTGAATTTCGATTTTATCGATCTGGATACATATATTGTCAATAAAACCGGTAAATCCATTAATCAGATTTTTAAAAAAGAAGGTGAAAAATATTTTAGAAATCTGGAGACAGAAAATCTGAGATTATTAAGAGAAACAAACAATATCATTATCTCGGTTGGAGGAGGTGCTCCATGTTTTCATGATAATATGAATTGGATGAATGAGAATGGAATTACCATTTACCTTAAACTTGATTCTGCAAGTATTTATTCCCGTCTCAGTAAAGCAAAAGCTGAACGGCCCTTGATTGCGGAAAAATCCAAATCGGAAATTTTAGAATATATTAAAAACACTCTCAAGGAAAGAGGTGCTTTTTATGAACAGGCTAATATTGTGATTGATTCTAAAGATTTATCAACAAAGAAATTTGCTGAGATAATAAAAGATTATCTTTCTTCTATTTAGTATCCTTTTCTTCTTCTTCTAAGAATTCTTTGTTAGGCTCAAGATGCAGATATTTCGAAAGCATACGTGTTCCAATATAAAAAGGAACTGTATCCAGAAGTGCAGATATCACCTTGAAAACATAATTACTTATGATAAGAATAATAAGTCCGTGTATTACAGTTTCTCCTCCCATAATACTTATTGCTTCAGGAGCATAAAAAAATGTAATACTTACAACTGCGATGGAATCGACTAACTGACTGGTAAGTGTTGAACCGTTGTTTCGTAACCATAACATCTTGCCTTGAGTCAGTTTGCGGATGGCATGGAAAATATGTACATCGACGAATTGAGCCGTTATATATGCAATCATTGATGCCATTGTGGCACCAAATGTCCATTTCCTAATTTGAAAAAATGTATAGTTTGAGTCGTCAATTGCAGGCAATCCATTTTCCATTAATTCTGGTTGTGGAGGAAGGGCACCACCAACCCAAAGAATAAACAAAACCCATATATTCAGTGCTAATCCTACCCAAACAATAATATTTGCTCTTCTTTTTCCGTAAAGCTCAGAAA
>JAGLSB010000699.1 GCA_023135955.1 Bacteroidales bacterium
GCTTTTTACTTCCCTCTTTCCGTTCTTCCAATCCTATAATATGAAGTAATTCATTGTAGAATTTCTTGTCTAGGGTATTGCTATCATTGGAAAATGGCAATTTTAAGAGATGTTCGGCAGAGAAAATCTTATAGATTCCTATTAGTTTATTATCCTCTTCTTTTTTCTCACTTTTTATTATTGTTTCAAAGTCTCTAATATCAAAGTGTGTAACCGGAATACAGGCATCCAGATTTTCAATGAAAGGTTTTGCAATATCCTTGTAAAAAAACTCTGTTTTTGTTCCCGAAAGTCTTCCTTCCTGAAATTTCTCAAAGTCTTCAACCAGCTTTTTATTCTTTGCAAAGATTTTCTCAAAGTCCTGAGCATTAAAAATAAACCACTCATAAAGATCTGTAGCAATCAGGTATTTAATCTCAAGGTTTTTTTGGTTGATCCTTTCTCTCAGATAATACAAGACTATTTCATGAACAGCCTTTGTATTCAGATTATCCTTTGAAGGCATTTCGGCCTTATTTCCCGGTCTTTTAGTTTCAATAATTACTCCTACAGTACTTTTTGCGTCTTTTCCGTTGTGAATTACCAGATCGGTTCTATCTTTTGTATTTATGTAATGATTGGGTTGATAATAGGTGTTTTTTAAAAATTCAGAAATAATGTTTTTGTGATGTTCTTCTGATTCCTTCTCACTAATCTGCGTATAGAGGTTTTGCAGGTTCGATTTGAAGAGTTCTATCTGAGACCTTGAAGGTTTAACTTTTAGGAAGGCTTTGTTAAGGGATTTGCGGATTGTGAGGAGGTCTGGAGTCATGAAATTGTATTTGAATCTAAGTTACGAATTCTTGCAGAAAAAAGCTTTATGAGTTAATTTTAATTAAGGTTAATAACAGATAAGTAGCTTTCTAAGCATTATATCCAATTATCCCATCCCAAAAAATTACCGGAGAAGATTGGGATGGGATATAAACTGTCTTGTCCTAAATAATACTAAAGATTTATACTAAATTATCTAGTTACCCTATTAATCTTGTGGTATGAGAGGTGCACTCCGTCAGGTTTTACTGGCGGAGCCTTCTACTCGATTCTTTGGCTTTTCCCTTTATTTTTCATTTATTGATTATAGTCAATGAGTAAGATAAAGTAAGGATTTAGATTTGTAGAAACAAATTATTAAAATTATAAACTATGAACTTGAAAGTAAAAATATCAATAATTTTTATGTTGGCTGCCACATTTTCATTTGGTCAAAATAACTCACCAACAGACAACTTATCAGACCAAAAGGGAAAACTCATTATTAAACACAGACATTCCGTAGGAGCTTCTTTTTTTATGTTGGGAAATTTTCTTTCCGACTCTCCCGACTACTATTTATTTACTTATGGATACCAACTCACTCAAAAAGACAGAATGTTTATAGAATTTAATACGTGGAAATATTCTGAGCCTTTAGGTACATATGGTCATTCAAAAGAATTCTATCCAGGTTTTGTTAGAGCTTTTGGTGTTGGAGTAGGACATCAACGCTTTCATTGGAAGGGATTATTTACAACTTTTGAAGCAACTCCTTTTATTAAGCAATACTACGATATAAATGACAATAAAATCCAAAAGGGTTTTCAATTGTATCTTCAACTAATAGCAGGTTACCGCTTTGAATTTTTTAAAAAACGTTGGTATGTGGAGCCTGCTTATGCACTCAAATATTGGCCTATTGATACTAATTATCCTTCTGACTTTGCGAAAATTGAAGAAGGAAAGCCTAAATATATATTTGAGCCAAGTCTAAATTTTGGTTTTAAGTTCTGATAAAACAACAAGATAATGAATAAATCAGAAGAATTTTGGAACAAACTATCTAAAAACTATGATAAACAGGCTATAGATAAGGCTTACAAATTAATTGTTGATAAAAGTAAAAAGCACTTTAGAAACAATGATACTATTCTTGATTTTGGTTGTGCTACTGGATTATACGCTGTCGAATTTGCAAACAATGTTAAAGAGATACAAGCTTTTGATATATCATCTAAAATGATAGATATCGCAAGAAAAAAAGCAATAAATAATCAAATTGACAATATTACTTTTTCGCAAACAACCCTTTTTGATAAAACATATAAAAAATCAAGTATTGACACTATTTTAGCATTAAATATATTACTGTATTTTAAAGATCTCGAAAAAGTATTAAACCGAATGAATGAGTTACTAAAAACAGATGGTTTAATTATTACTTCAACAGCTTGTTTAAAAGAGAAGAGGACATTTATCGGGATTATGTCCAGTAGTATAATATTCACTTTGAAAAAACTGAAAATCCTCCCTTATTTGAAATTTTTTACAATACATGAATTAGAAGAAAAGATTGAAAATTGTGGTTTTGAAATGATTGAGACGGGTATTTTAATCGACAAACCAGCTACAGAATACTATATAGTAGCACAAAAAATAAATAAATGAATTAGTCCTTTAAAGTAATTCTTCCCCGAATCCGACTAAGTGTTTCTGGCTTAATTCCAAGATAACTTGCAAGTTGATACTGCGGCACTCTTTGAATTAAATTAGGTCTGTTTTTTAATAAGTTTAAGTATCGTTCGTTCGGTGTTGCATTTTTAAAAGTCGAAAATTCCTCTTGACTTGCTCCAAACATTTTTTCCATTTCTACTCGACATACTTCCCCAAAGCGAGGGAATTTTTTATATAGAGCATTTTCTTTTTCGGAATTAATAATTGCTACAGAGGTGTCTTCCGTACAAGTAAAAAAATATTTAGAAGGGCTCTGATTTGCCATGCTATCAAAATTAATAGCAGATTGAAATTCAGTATAAAAGGCAGATGTTTTTTCTTCCCCATTTTCAATAGAATATTTCCTTACACAGCCTTTTATTACAAAGAAGGCATCTTTAGCAATTTGACCCTCTTTAAGTAAATTCGTTTCATTTGTATATGTTTTAATCGGAAAAGCATCTAAAATCCCTTGCTTTTCTTCATTCGTCAATTCAATAAAACTTGACATTAATTCGACTAATGTATTTTCCATTAATTAATTATTTTTACTTGCAGTGAAAGTTTATAGTACTCTGAATGCCATATAACAATTGAATAAACGTAATATTACGTTTATTTCCCTTTTACTGCACTAATATTTTATACTTACCATACAATGGTTTCAGCCCTTTTTGACTTAATTGTATTATCCATACCCGTG
>JAGLSB010000007.1 GCA_023135955.1 Bacteroidales bacterium
CAGAAAAACCAATGGGTAAATCGAGATCACCAGCTCCGCGAAATTACAAACCTTGTTTGCGTTAATTTTTCTTGAGTTTCAGTCGATCCAATTAAAGAATTTCATTTGAAATAATCCTCCCGCAAACAATTACAGGGTGCAAAAACGCCCCAAAACCGGGTCCAACCTCCCTTGTATCCGAGCATCAAACAATCGGAGGGTTTTATAAATAAGTAAAATACGTATTATCATATATAATTTAAGGATAGTTAATCAACTATTTCTTTCATCTATAGTAAAGTAAGCAATCCAGTTTAATCTCTTATTATTTTTGAATTCTTTTGTGAGGATGCAATATTCACAGTTAATTATGTTTTCAATAAACAAAATAGAGTAAAAAATGGATCATACGTAACCTATTGCTTAAAATGACGTAAGGCATATAAGAAACAAACAAACTATGAACAAAAATTAAATTATATGAAGAAGAAAAGAATTCTTAGGAATCTGATTTTCTTTGGTGGTATTACGGGCTTTTTATTGTCCCCATTATGTAGTTATGGACAAACGGTAAAGAGACAAAGTATTTCAAGTTATGGCTCATCGAGTTCCACAGCAGAAGTGTATATCTCTCAAACTGGAGGTCAGTGTTATAATACCATCAATAAAAATCAGGGCAAGGCTATTGTTATGCAAGGATTTCAACAATCCAGTAATTTTGTATTAAAAATTGCTGAACACATTGATCCGAACAACCTGAATATGGATCTTTATCCCAATCCGGCTACCCAGGCTGTGACTATTACAAGTAACAAACCCATGGAGGGATATCACATAAACCTTATAGATAGCCGCGGGAAAATCTTGTTATCAGAAAAAATAAACGGGCTTAGCCAGTATAAAGTAAATTGCGAACTGTATAGTAATGGGATTTATTTCATTAGAGTATTTAATTCCAACCAAGATAGTCAAACATTAAAATTAGTAATCTCGAAATAAAGTCAGAAATGAAAAACATTAAAATTAACGTATTAATCTTAAGTCTTGTCTTTTGTTCATTCTTAGCGAATGCACAGCAGCAAAGTTTAACTATAGATGCCTCTCAAATGGTATCTACTTTCAATTTTATTGACAGTGAAAACAACAAACAGAATGTTGATTATGAAGGTGTTCTAACAGGCGCTTACGGTGTTGGGTACCGTTATATTTTAAACGAAAGCATCATATTCCGAGGTGGCCTTGGGAAAAATAATGGTGGCGCAAACTATGTGTACGATGCTATGAATTATTCGTGGAGACTTGAGTACATAAATGCCAAGCTTGGATTCGGATATATGCTAAATTTAGGAAGATTTAGCCCTTATTTGGTTGCTTCAGGGTATGCCGGGTATTTGGTCAGAGGGATCCAGGTACTAAATAATGAAGAGTTTAATATTACAGAATCTGGTATTTTAAATAAATTGGATATAGGAATTATTATCAATCCTGGAGTTAATTTAAAATTGTCAGATTATATTTCAGCATTTGTTGAGTTTAATTATGCTCATGGTTTAAATAATATTGAATTCGATGCAAGTCAAAAAGCGCAAAATGTTGGATATGGTTGCACTTTGGGACTTTCTTTCTCTATCACTAAATAATTATGTATACACAAAAAAATAATATGATGAAAAATTTTCTATATATATTAATAATTGCCTTTTTGGCAATTGTACAAAGCGGTAATGCTCAAAACATTGGTGACCTTGACGGGATATACTATCAGGCAGTAGCCATTGATGATTCGCCAAAACAAATTGTAGGTGTTGACGTGGAAGGAAAACCCCTTTATAATAGAGAAATTGGAGTGCGTTTTACTATTACTAAAGGCCATGATGGTGATGTACAATGGGAAGAGACACATACTCCAACAACCGATAAATATGGTTTGTTTACTGTTATAATTGGTAAAGGAGATTTGTCGAGTAGTGCTTATGTAAGATTACTTGATATGCCATGGATTGATGCCGACCAGTTTTTGAAAGTAGAAATTTCTACCAAAAACGATGGTGATTATAAAGTAGTAAGCAATCAAAAATTCATGTCGGTACCCTATGCATTTTACTGCGATGATATTGCGGATGATGCCATAACCACAGCCAAAATATTTAACGAAGAAATTTTAGCTGAAGATATAAATACTGGGGCGGTCGAAACTTCTGAGATTTTAGATGAGACTATACTTGCTGAAGATATTGCACAAGGATCAGTGGAAACTTCAGAAATCCTTGACGAAACTATTTTGGCTGAAGATATCGGCACAGGTTCTGTGGAAACTTCTGAGATTTTAGATGAGACTATTTTGGCTGAAGATATTGCACTAGGATCAGTGGAAACTTCAGAAATCCTTGACGAAACTATTTTGGCTGAAGATATCGGCACAGGTTCTGTGGAAACTTCTGAGATTTTAGATGAGA
>JAGLSB010000070.1 GCA_023135955.1 Bacteroidales bacterium
AAAAGAATAATTCCATTTCTTCATTGGGTCAATAAAAGTATTAGACTTTCAAACAATATTAATGGTACGTTTATTGAAAATAATCCCGAAATTTGTAAGGAAATGCAACAGCATATGACTACTATCATATAACATTAAAATATTTTATTAAAATGGATTTTATTAAGAAGATGGATACAACAAAGCCGGAATCAGAGAAGGTGAATACACCTGGTGAGGCTTCTGAGAAAGTGAAATGTTTAATTCTGGGCTCTGGTCCTGCCGGATATACTGCAGCAATTTATGCAGCAAGAGCCAATCTAAGTCCTGTAATGTATGAAGGCATGCAAATAGGAGGTCAATTAACAACTACAACAGAGGTTGAAAATTATCCTGGATATCCAGAAGGTGTTACAGGACCTTTAATGATGGAAGATTTCAAAAAGCAGGCACAGCGTTTTGGAACAGATACCCGTTGGGGTATGGCTACTTCGGTAGACTTTTCAAAGAGACCTTTTAAAGTGGTTATTGATGAAAAAACAACTATTGAAGCTGATTCTGTTATTATCGCAACCGGGGCTACTGCAAAGTATTTGGGTTTAGAGTCAGAGAAGGCATTTATGGGTAGTGGAGTTTCTGCTTGTGCAACATGCGACGGATTCTTTTATAAGGGTCAGGATGTTGCCGTCGTAGGAGGAGGTGATACTGCTCTTGAAGAAGCTTTATACCTTTCAGGAATTTGTAAAAAAGTATATGTAATTCATCGTAGAGACGAATTTAGAGGATCTCAGATTATGCAGGAAAGACTTCTTGCAACAGATAATATAGAGGTACTCTGGAATAATGTTCCAAAAGAGGTTGTAGGATCACAGACAGTTGAAGGTGTTATTCTTGAAAATACTAAAACTGGAGAAGAAAGTAAGATTGACGTAGAGGGATTTTTTGTGGCAATCGGACATAAACCTAATTCTGATATTTTCACTGATTATATTGATACGGATGAGGTTGGTTACATAAACACTATTGATAATACATCAAAAACTACTGTCCCTGGCGTCTTTGCCTGTGGAGACGTAATGGACAATATGTATCGTCAGGCAGTAACTGCTGCAGGTTCAGGATGTAAGGCTGCTATTGATGCTGAACGTTGGTTAGGTGAAGAAGGGATTTAGGAAGGCTAATTTTAGTTAATTTCCAATGAGGAATTGATTTTTTGGGAGGTTGCAAATTGCTGGTTACTGGGCGCCGCCCTGAGCCTGCGGTCCCTGAGCTAGCCGAAGGGTCGAAGGGTACTGGTTGCTGGTTAAAGAAATTCCCGATTGAGATTCTTATTTATTCAGGCTGAATTAGGCTGTCCCTTCGGGACGATAACAAGTCGGGAAAATGTACCAGTTTTTAACTCCTATTTAACGAACTGAAGCAATCACATCCAAAATTAAAATCTGTAAATGCAGGACCTCAGCGGACTGTTTTAAAGGTACAGTAACAATTATTTGCATAAAAAAAGGCCGTTTCAATTGAAACGGCCTTCTTTTAAATTATTCAGTATCTTAATCCTCAACCTCAACAGATGCAAGATTTTCTTTGCTGTATTTTCCATCTTTAAGTTTCTGTGCAACTTCTGTAAAGGCCTCAATGGTTACCTTTACATCTTCCAAACTATGATCTGTAGTAGGAATAAGTCTTAATAAAATCATGCCTTTAGGTATAACTGGGTAAACAACCATTGAACAGAAAAGAGAATAATTTTCTCTGAGATCGTGAACAATATTTGTTGCTTCTGCTACTCCACCTTCAAGAATTACTGGTGTTACAGGTGAACCCGATTCTCCAATATTGAATCCTTTTTCTACTAGTCCCTTTTGAAGAGCATTAACTATTTTCCAAAGATTTTCTCTTAACTCAGGCATGGATAGAAGCATGTCTAGTCTTTTTAAAGCACCAATCACCATAGGCATTGGCAATGACTTGGCATAGATCTGAGATCTCATATTATAAGCCAGATAATCAATTACATCTTTGTTTGCTGCAACAAAAGCACCAATTCCTGCCATTGATTTAGCAAAGGTTGAAAAATACACATCAATTTCATCCTGTACTCCAAAATGTTCACCTGTTCCAGCTCCGGTTGCTCCCATCGTACCATAACCATGAGCATCGTCAACAACTAATCTGAAATTGAATTTCTTTTTAAGAGCAACAATTTCAACAAGCTTACCTAAGTCTCCAACCATTCCAAAAACACCTTCTGTTATTACCACAATTCCTCCGCCAGTTTTTTCAGCTAGCTTTGTGGCTCTGCCTAATTGTTTCTTCAGATTTTCTATATTGTTATGAGGAAATACGTATCGTTTCCCAATATGAAGTCTTAGACCGTCCATAATACTTGCATGGGAATCAGAGTCATATACAATCACATCTTTGCGATCACAAAGAGAGTCGATAATAGATACCATACCCTGATAACCATAGTTTAATAAGTAGCCGGCTTCTTTACCAACATGCTTAGCTAACTTCGTTTCAAGTTCTTCATGATATTTTGTCTGACCCGACATCATCCTGGCACCCATAGGATATGCCATACCATATTTTGCAGCAGCATCAGCATCAGCCTTTCTAACTTCAGGGTGATTTGCCAGTCCAATGTAATTATTCAGGCTCCAGTTTAAAACTTCCTTGCCTTTAAATATCATTCTTGGTCCAATTTCGCCCTCTAGTTTTGGGAAAGTAAAATAACCATGGGCAAGTTCTTTGTACTGACCCAATGGACCTTTATTTTTCTGAATCTTATTAAATATATCCACGTTTGTAATTTATTAAGTTAGTCTGAATGCAAAATTAGTTTTTTTTTAGGAGTCGCCAAATAAAGTAATATTTTCATTTGGAAATTCGTTAGTGTAAAAAATATCATTAAAAGTTTCCTGGTTCCTTATATTATAGTAATTTTGCACAACATTTTTGAAAAATGAAAAAGAGTATATTTTATTTATTTGTTTTATTAATGACTCTGGGGTCATGTAGTGATTACGAGAAATTGCTTAAAAGTTCAGATTATGCCATGAAGTATGAAAAGGCTTTTGAATATTTTGAGAATGAAGATTACGTCAGATCTGCCACTATTTTTGAACAAATAGCTAATGTTTATCGTGGTACAACTAAAGCTGATACTTTACAATTTTATAGAGCAATGTCATATTATTATTCGAAGGATTATATTATGGCTGGTCATTATTTCGGTGAATTATCAACAACATATAAGAATTCTGAATTCTCTGAGGAAGCAAATTACTTGAATGCATATTGCTATTATAAACTTTCGCCCAGACCTAGTCTCGATCAGGAATATACTTATAAAGCTATTAGTGCATTTACTCTATACCTGATAAATTTTCCGGGTACGGATAAGAGAGAGCAAAGTCTTGGATTGATCTCTGAAATGAGAGAGAAAATAGTAGAAAAATCTTTTTTAAATGCAAGATTGTATTTCGATCGTGGATTATATAAAGCTGCTATTGTTGCCCTTAGAAACAGTTTAAACGAATTTCCTGAGACCAATCACAGGGAAGAGTTAATGTTTTTAATTCTCCAATCTAATTTTTTACTTGCAGAGAATAGCGTCATTGATAAGAGACTTGAAAGATACCAGAATGCGGTTGATGAATATTATTCTTATGTTGCAGAATTTGAGATTGGTGAATTTGCCAAACAAGCCCGGCAGATGTATGAAAGTTCGATGAATGTTTTAGGTCAGGAAATTAATTAATTTTATATATATGATAGATTATAAGAAAAGTACGGCTCCCGGAAGCACTATTACGTTAGATCTTCAAACACTAGATCATAGTACAGAAAATATTTATGAGTCTGTTATAATTACTGCAAAAAGAGCTAATCAAATTAGCGCTGAAATTAAGCAGGAATTGAGTAGAAAACTGGAAGAATTTGCGTATTATACTGATAATTTAGAGGAAGTTTTTGAGAACAGAGAGCAAATTGAGATTTCTCGTTTTTATGAAAGACTGCCTAAGCCTGGATTAATGGCTCTCCAGGAATTCCTGGATGATAAAATTTATTTCCGCTTGCCTGAAAAGCAAGAGTCAGAAGATGTAAAAGAGGAAGAAAAATAATAAAAATGCAACTAGAAGGAAAAAAGATCCTTCTTGGAATTACAGGAAGTATCGCCGCTTTTAAAGCTGTTACCCTCCTTCGTCTATTAATTAAGGAAGGTGCTGAGGTTAGAGTTATATTAACTCCCTATGCCTCTAATTTTGTAACCAAAACTACACTTTCCGTTCTTTCAGATTATCCCGTTTATAGTGATTTTTCAGATGATAACAGCAGTTGGAATTCACATGTTGAAATGGGATCCTGGCCCGATTATTTTATCATCTCCCCAGTAACTGCCAATACAATGGCAAAGATGGTAAATGGCAACGCAGATAATCTTTTGGTTGCCACATATCTTTCAGCAAAGTGTCCGGTATTTTTTGCTCCTGCAATGGATCTGGACATGTACAAACATCCTTCAACCCAGATTAATGTCAATATTCTGCAGGAATATGGCAACATATTGATCGAACCTGAGACAGGAGAATTAGCCAGTGGATTGTCAGGCAAGGGAAGAATGTCAGAGCCTGAAAAAATTCTTGAGCTGCTGGCTGCTCATTCAAGCAAAAAAAAAAGTTAAATTCTAAAAAGATTCTTATCACAGCAGGGCCCACTTACGAAGCTATTGACCCTGTTCGTTTCATTGGAAATCATTCCACAGGAAAGATGGGTTACTCTATTGCTGAGGTTTGTGCTAACATGGGCGCAGAAGTGATATTAGTTAGTGGTCCAGTTAGTATTTCGCTTAATCATAAAAATATTCGTATTATACCCGTTAACACTGCTGAAGAGATGTTCGCAGCCTCTATGGAGCATTTTAAATCAACTGATATTGCAATTTTATCTGCTGCAGTTGCCGATTTTTCACCCGAATTTACATTAAAGAGTAAAATAAAGCGCGAGAAAGAGGATATGGTATTAAATTTAAAGCCAACCAGAGATATTGCTAAAGAATTAGGAAAGATCAAAAAAGATAGTCAGTTATTAATTGGTTTTGCGCTTGAAACAAATAATGAAATTGATAATGCAAAATCTAAGCTGAAAAGAAAAAATCTTGATCTTATTGTGTTAAACTCACTTAAAGATGAAGGGGCAGGCTTTGGAACCGACACAAATAAAATTACGATTATTGATAAAAACAATAATATTGATAATTTTGAGTTAAAATCGAAGAAAGAAGTTGCTGGAGATATTGTAAACAAGATTATAACTTTAGTTTGAAATGAATAGAAAGTACATCATATTATTTATTGCGTTTACATTACCTTCTCAATTGTTTTCACAGGAGCTCGATTGTAATGTTCAAGTTGTATCCCAACAGATTCAGGGAACAAATAAACAGGTTTTCGAAACATTGCAAAATGCAATTTTTGAATATATGAATAATAAGGTTTGGACCAATCATGTTTTTAGTACCCAGGAAAGGATTGAATGCAATATGATGTTCAATATTACAGATCAAATTTCTGCTGATGAATTTCGTGGAACCCTTCAGATTCAAGCCAGTCGTCCTGTTTTTAATTCAAATTATAATACAACAATGTTGAATTTTCTGGATAATGACATCCATTTCAACTATATTGAATTTGAGCCGCTTGAGTTTGATATGAATTCGCATATTTCGAACCTGACATCAATCCTGGCATTTTATGCTTATGTAATATTAGCTCTCGATTATGATTCGTTTTCATTTGAAGGTGGAACAGCATTCTGGCAGGCAGCTGAAAAAATTGTTGATAATTCACAGAATGCCCCTCAAAAAGGATGGAAACCTTTTGATAATACTAGTCATAGAAACCGTTACTGGCTTGTGAAAGACTATGTTGATGAAGATTATTCTCTGTGCAGGGAGTTTATTTATCGTTATCATCGACTAGGACTTGATTTGATGGATGGTAAGATTATAGAAGGACGGACAGAAATAGCCTCTAATCTGGAGCTTCTTCAAAAAGTTTATCGACAAAAGCCCGATCCTTTCATGCAGCCTTTGCATATGATTTTCGATAGTAAAGCTGATGAAATGATAAGTATCTTTTCAGAATCTTTTCAGGAAGAGAAAAACAGGGCTTATGAAATACTAAATGAGATTGATCAGGCTAATGCAAAAAAATATGAAACTATGATAAATACTGCTAATTAATCCTGCCAAAGTGCCGACCTATGCTTAAATCACTCTTTATCAGGAATTACGCGATTATCAGAGAACTGGAGATGAATTTTCAATCTGGCTTTACAACCATGACCGGTGAAACAGGTGCTGGAAAATCAATTTTACTGGGAGCTATGGGTTTGGTTCTTGGTCAAAGAGCCGATTCCACAGTATTACAGAATAAAGGAGTTAAGTGCATTGTAGAAGCAATATTTGCAAATATCGATACTCAGGTCATTAATTTTTTGAGAGAAAATGATTTTGATAATGATGTTGAATTAATTATCAGGAGAGAAATTAATGACAGCGGAAAATCAAGAGCTTTTATAAATGACAGTCCGGCTAATTTGCAGATTTTAAAAGATCTGGGACCGCTGTTAATCGATGTGCATTCCCAGCATGAGAACCTTGATCTCGGTAATCATCAGTACCAGATAAATG
>JAGLSB010000700.1 GCA_023135955.1 Bacteroidales bacterium
ACCATTACTTCACCTCCAAAATTTGGATTTGTTGTAATATTCTGAATTGTTCTAATTGGAATAATTGCAGCGGGTGCGTTTATGGCTATACCACATCCATAGTCATGATTAATCGCCACTACGTCATCCACATTCGAATATTTTGGGAGTAATTCCTGCTTAATTTTTTTTACGACAATATTAGCGGAGCCAGCCACACACTGAACACTTGTAGAAATCCCCAAAATGTTCTTTGTCCCTACGCTTCCATCAGGATTTCTATATCCTTTAAAGCTATATCCCTTTAGGGGTTTTAGTTTGGGTTTAGGTGTATCGGGTAAAGGAATTGATTGCAAATCGGGTGCCTTGGGTAATGATATTTTTGATTCTTCTACCCATTCTCCTGCTGCTATTGGTTTATTGGCAAATCCAATAATCTCGCCATATCTTATGATTTTTTCTCCTACATCAATATTTTTCAATGCCACTTTATGACCCATAGGAATATTCTGAGATAAGCGAATACCATTTTTGAGAAGAGTCCCTTCTTGCAAACCAGCAGGATTCGCTACTACTCCAACATTATCTGTTTTTGCAGTTTTTATTACGATATGGTCCTTTGAAACGGTCATTTAAACCAAAGGTAAAACTTTTGAAAGAATCATGACCGCAATCAGACCAGTAAAGCCCATTACCATTAAAAGAATGGAAAAATGACGAATCGTCTCCTTTTCTTCCATCCCGGCCATTTTTGTTATAATCCAGAATGCACTGTCATTCATCCATGCAAATATTTTTGAACCACATCCAATCGCCATTGCTAAATATACAGGATGGAATTGCAGGCCAGCACTGGCAAGTCCGCTCATAACACCAATAGCAGTTACCATTGCAACAGTAGCTGATCCCTGGGCTGTTCTTACTGCAGCAGTAATAAAAAATGCCATTGGTAAAAGAGCCATTTGATAATTGGCAGCCAAATCCTCTATTCTAATTCCAATTCCTGTTTGCTGAAGCATTTGTCCGAATGCACCCCCGGAAGCGGTAATCAGGATAATAATACCAGCACTGGATAAAGACTCATATATAAATTTTTGAAATTTTTTGATATCCTTCAATCTTGACCAAAGCAAAGACATGGCTATAGCTGAAGAAATAGCAAGGGCGATGTTAGCATCACCTAAAGTAGAGAAAATGTTTATAAGACTATTTTGAAATGAACTTAGATTTGAATTGGTTCCACTGGCCATCATTTTTGAAATTGTGTTACCAGTGATTAAAAGAATAGGGAGTAAAACAGGTAAGATAGAAATCCATAAAGCTGGTAAATCCTTTTTTTCTTTTTCAGAAAACTGTTTCAAATCTTCAACACTGATATCGGGAGTATCCCTCATGGGTAATTCCCATTTTCTATTTGCCCATATCGAATAAGCATATCCGCCGGCAACGGTAATTATTCCAATAACCAGCCCTCCTATAATCATGGTGCCAAGATCTATTCCCATTTCTTCGGCTACAAATAATGGGCCTGGTGTTGGTGGAATTAAGGAATGGGCCATTACACCTCCCGCCATGACTGTCATTAAATAAAGACCAAACTTTTTAGGATTTCGTACTCCAATAGATTTTACTATTGGTATCATCAGATAGAATACGGTGTCGAAAAACACAGGAATAGCGAGAGTGAAACTTCCGGTTAAAAATGCCAATGATGCATTCTTTTTACCAAACAATCCTAACAAGCTGCGTACAATACGTTCAGCAGCACCACTTCTCATTAAAGAAACACCAATAATGGATGCCAATGCGATTAAAATACCAATTTTCCCGCTTGTATTTCCAAAGGCCACAGCAAGTCGTTTACCAACTCCCAAATCAGACAAAGAATTTGCTTCCAGATCTGACATGCCACTATGAACAGCATAATCAAAAATGAGCTCCGGGGAAGTTAATAAACCGGTAACCAAAGCCGCGAACAACAAGGAAATAACAGCATGAAGTTTTAATACTATTATGCAAAAGAGTACTACAGCAGTTCCTATTAAAATAATTACAATTGGATCCATAATTAAAGTTTGATTTTAATCACATTAACTTATGTTCCTGGTTTTGTCCTCTGGGGATTCTATATCAATTTTGTTGTGCCACCTTTTGTCAGAGAAATATCCATCCCGGGTTTATTGGTTTTCCAGGCACCGGAGGTAAAGTCAGGCACATCAATTGAATTAGATCGATTGGCTACCGACCATTCACTTAAAGGTGCAATAGAACTCCAGAGAGCTGCATCATATACATCCATATCAAGAGGCAATCCATTGCGAAGACAGTCAATCAGCCTCCAAAGCACCAGAGTATCTATTCCTCCGTGACCGCCAACCTGTTTGGCCAATTTGCCAATTCTTTTGAGGATCTCCGGTTTATAGCTTTCTTCCAGCGATTTGAACTCTTTTTCCGAAAGCCAATCATCATGACTGGTAGCAATTGCAGGATTTGGATATTGTTGGGCGGTGGCTTTTGTACCGCTAATCATATTGAAGCGAACATTAGGACGAGGTGAGCTTATATCGTGTTGCACCATAATAGTGCGTCCATTATGTGTTCGGATAGTACTAACATTCATATTACCACGAAAATTCTTACCAACATAAGCCTGATAGAAATCATCCTTTTCAGCAAGCTCTTTCATCTTATCGCTCATTGTAAAATCATTGCTTGAAACAGAAACTAAATAATCCATTTGATCTCCATGATTAAGATCCATTACCTGGCAAATAGTTCCAAGTCCGTGGGTTGGATATAGATTACCATTTCTATTGCTGTTCTCGTCTAATCGCCATGGCCGGTATGCAAACCAGTTGTTATTATTTTTATCCCGGGCCCATCGATTGGGATCAGACACCCTATCGTGAATATAAGCACCTTCACCATGCACAATTTCGCCAAAGAATCCTTGTCTGGCCATATTCAATGTTGTTAGCTCAAAATCTCCATAACAAGAATTAGAAAGCATCATACAATGTTTGCGTGTCCGTTCTGAGGTTTCCACCAACTGCCAGCACTCCTCAATTGTAGTGGCAGAAGGAACCTCTGTAGCAGCATGTTTCCCTTGTTCCATGGCATATACAGCCATAGGTGTATGCAAGTGCCAAGGCGTGGATATTATAATCAAATCAATATCTTCACGATCGCACATTTTCTTCCAGGCGTCCTCGCCCCCAGAATAAGAATCGGGATTAAAAGAGTAGTCCTTAATCGAATCAAT
>JAGLSB010000701.1 GCA_023135955.1 Bacteroidales bacterium
TGTTATATAGTAGTAACCAGCAACTTTTAAAACTCAACACATGACAAAGTGGTCTGATAATTATTTCATTTATTCTTTTCAATGTAATCCACACGGAAAGATTCGTATTTCTGCTATAGCTCAAATTCTACAGGAAAGTGCATGGATGCATGCCGAAAGTTGTAATGCGGGTTACCATTCATTAAAACCTGAGGGCCTAATGTGGGTTTTATCTGGTCTGAAAATATTTATCAAAGATGCTCTTGGTTGGGGCGAAAGTCTGAAGCTAAAGACATGGGGGAAAAAGTATGAGAATCTATTTGCCTACCGCGATTTTGAAGTCTTTGATGCATCAGGTAATGAAATTAAAATTCAAGCTTCAAGTGCATGGTTATTAGTCGATTCGAAAACACATAGGCCAAGACGTATTACTCCCGGTCTGCAGAGAATACCTCCTGAATTGGATAGTGTATATGATGCAAAGCCTGGACAAATAAACTTGCCTGCAAGAATGGATTCTGTTCGTGAACTCAAGGTCCTTTATTCAGATATAGATGTTTATAACCATGTAAATAATACAAAATATATCCAATGGTGCATAGATTCACTCGATGACTATCACAGCGGTAAATTTCAAATTACAGAATTTGAAATCCGTTTTGTTTCAGAAGCACATCTCAATGATGAGGTGGTGATTTTTTATCAGGAAATTAATAATGGCTATGTTTTCCAGGCTAAGAACAAAGAATTAAATAAGGAAATTTTCAGGGCTCAGGCCAAGACTTCTATTCAATAATTAAATTGAAAATTTATTACTTTTTCATTGTTAAAAGCCTGTATTTTGTTTAAGCAATACTCCAAATACATATTCGGGCTGAAAGCCCAACTAAATTCAACTAACATCTTTCGGTTCGTAAACTCCCGAAAGCTGAGTTTCACTTAGCACCAGCACACCCTCTAATAAAACGGAAAACCCACTCCCTTTCCCAAATTCCTCAATCCATAACCACCCTCATACTCAATATCCCACAAATAAAGTCCCTTTGCCGGTGCCGACATCGATGCCAGTTGGTTATCCAGCCCCTCTACAATATTTTTGAATTCCTCAGTGCTGATTTTCCCTTTTCCTACATCGAAAATTGTACCTGTAATAGCCCTAACCATATTTCTCAGAAAACGATCAGCCTTTATTGTAAAAATCAAATAATCGCCATGCATTTCCCAAACCGCCTTTTCTATTTTGCAAATGTTGGTTTTATTATCGCTATGTAATTTTGCAAAGCTTGTAAAGTCAGAGTATTCCAATAAACTTGCCGAACATTCATTCATCTTTTCCATGTTGATTTTGCCGGAGTAATAAAAGCATAAGTCGTTAAGAAAAGCTGATTTCTTTGTTCTGATAATGTATTTATATGTTCTACTAAGAGCTCCAAATCGTGCATGGAAATCATCATCTACTTTATGGATTTGAAAAATACTCACATCCTTTGATAAAAACTGATTTAGTTTATTAACCATAAAATCCGGATCAAACTCCGATTCACTATCAAAATGAGCAACATAATAACTGGCATGAACACTGGTATCTGTCCTTCCCGCACCTGTAATTGTAATTTCCTCCTGCAAAATTGTCGAAAATGACTCCTGAAGATATTGTTGCACAGTTTTAGCATTTGGCTGAATTTGCCAACCATGAAAGTTTTTGCCTGAGTAGGAGAGTTCTATGATGTATCTGTTTTTCAAAGTCTGTTTATCATATCATCATCATGTGCATTAATCGGTCGACAGATTTCGACAAGAATTATGAGATTGCAAAATTTATTCATGAAGTAAGTAATGGATTATAAAGCAGTACTTAAATTATTAATTAAATATTTATGTAACTATTTAGCTGGGTAGCTAAAAGTAACAAAATCTGGAGTTTATTCACAAGTAATCAACAGTTTTTACTGGATATTTTTGGTTTGTTTTCAAAATTCTGGTGGTATTAACAATTTAACTGTAATATATCTGATAAGTTTAGGTCTAAATATTTGATTTTAAGGCATAATCCATACTATTTTTGAAGAAAGCAAAAAGGTGTTGGATTCAAATCAAATCATATCCGATCTTACCAAAAAGGTAGAATTCCTGCTAAATCGTCAAGCTCAAATTGAGCGAGAGAATCAGGAATTGAAAAAAGAGAGTCGGAAATTGACATTACGCGTCCAACAGTTGGAAACAAAAGAAAAAGATAATAAGATCATTCGACAGGAAAATACTGAATTGAAAGATGAGAATGCCGATCTGAAATCAAGAATTGCTGAATTGGAATCCCGATTAAACAGCAACAGCAATAACAGCAGTAAACCTCCCTCGAGTGATGGCTATAAAAAGAAGCCAGCCTTACCCAGGAAGAAGAAAGGCGGACAGGAAGGGCATGAAGGTCGAACCCTACAACAGGTTGAACATCCAGACAAAATAATAAAACATAAGCCTAAGCCATGTGACTGTGGTCATGAGCTTCCGGATCATAAGCTGATATTATCGGAAAAGCGCCAGGTCTTTGATTTACCTAAATCAGAGTTAGAGATCACAGAGCATCAGATATTAAAAGGGAAATGTCCGGGGTGTGGAAAATGGTGCAAAGGCACAGCCCCCAAAGGGATCAATGCCCCTGTTCAATATGGCAACGGGGTCAAGGCTTATGCTGTATTGCTGAATGTACATTTTAAGCTTCCCTTCAAGAAAATACAGTTGTTGTTCGGTGACTTGTTTGGTTATTCAATCAACGAGTCCACGGTTTACTCAGCCTCTCGGCAATGCTACGAAAATCTTGAGGAAACTGAGGAAACCATAAAATCAAAAATAGCTACAGGTGATGTGGCACATGCCGATGAAACAGGCTTACGGGTAGCGGGCAAATTACACTGGCTGCATACAGCCTCATCATTGCTCTTTACATATCTTTTTGTACACGAGAAGCGAGGGAAGCTGGCATTAGAAAGTGATAAATCCATATTGGACAGGATCAGAGGCTGGTTAGTACATGATTGCTGGAGCAGTTACTTTAGCTTCAAGATGAAGCATGCCATTTGCGGAGCTCATATATTGAGAGAACTGGAAGGACTGGTTGAAAACGGTAAAAGCAAATGGGCCAAAGTTTTTAAGATCTTTTTACTTAGTGTGTATGAGATGCCTTTTGAAGAAAGGTTCAAACGACGGCAACATATTGAGGCCAGGTATACCCGAATCTGCACTCTCGGTGAAAAAGTAGAACCTCCGCCAAGAAAAACACCCGGAAAAAGAGGGAAGTATAAACGAACCAAAGGAAGAAACCTGGTTGAACGCTTAATCAGGGAACAACAGGCGGTACTTGCATTTGCCTTTAATAAGGAGGTTCCATTTACCAATAATCTGGCTGAAAGGGATATCAGGCCGGCAAAGGTCAAACAGAAAATATCAAACTGTTTTCGTACTTTCTCCGGAGCAGAGATTTATGCCCGAATAGAGGGGTTTGTTTCTACGGCCAGAAAACACGACCGGAATGCCTTCTCCGAATTATGCACTACCTTTGAGGGACACAATTTCATAAAAGGGTAGCATAC
>JAGLSB010000702.1 GCA_023135955.1 Bacteroidales bacterium
GAGTAATTACCCAGCCCGGTTACATCAATGATCAGTATTTTAAGGTTTCAGGGGGAGGCGACAAAACCAGGTATTTCGCTTCTGTCAGTTATCAGGAAAATGTCGGAACAACAGTTAATACCGGACTTGACAGGTTGTCGACCCGGGTAAATCTAGATTATAACGTTTCCAGGAAGATTAAATTTTCAGTCAATTTCAATTATTCAAATACTGCAAAAGAGGATAATTATATACTTAAAGTTAATCTGGATGGAAAAGGAGGAGATGAAAATGTGAACGTCAGAAAGATGGCCTACATCAAGGCTCCCAATATGGCCATCTGGGAACATGATGCAAACGGCAACCTAACCGGAGAATATTTCAATCCGGTGTACAGTTACCAGGGAAATGGCGATGAATACTTCAACCCTGTTGCTGTGGCTGATCTGAGTATAAATGATAAGAACGACAACATTGTGCAGAATAGCTTTTCACTTGACTACCATGCTGTTCCATGGATGAAGTTTCGTCAGAACATCTCCTTCCAGTATTTAAATACCAAGATAAAACAGTATTTACCGATTGATGCGATTGGTGGTGACTGGCTGAATGAATTGAATAACAAAAGTTCCGAAATCAATACGGCAACTACTAAAATAACCTCCAGATCGCAGGTCTTCTTTATTCCTCGATTTCAGAATATAGATCATTCATTGTCTGGATCAGCGATGATGGAAACAGATATGAAGTCTTCAGAGTCGGCAGCATTCTACACGAGTAACGGCCCGGGTGGTATGATCTTTGATCCCGCTGCAAATGCAACTATCTATGAACTGCAATCCAATTCAAGTGAGACCAGGGATCTTGGATTTTTGGGAAGTATAAATTACAAATTCAAGGATCGTTATATCTTTTCGATTAACGGGAGACTGGACGGGAGTTCAAAATTTGGAACAAATCAGCGATGGGGACTTTTCCCGAGTGCAAGCTTGGGCTGGAGGTTCTCTGAAGAAGAGCTTTTTTCAAACCAGACCATTTTATCTGATGGCAAATTTCGTGTTAGCTGGGGTCAGACAGGAAAGCAACCCGGGAAAACTTATGCCCGTCATTCGATATTTCTTCCTCCCGATCCAAACCAATATATGGATTATCCAGTTATTGTTCAGGATAATGTCCAGTTGGATAACCTTAAATGGCAAACCGTAAGTTCATGGAATGTCGGTCTGGATCTTGGTCTGCAAAAAGACAGAATTATCTTTACTGCAGAGCTGTATCAAAAAATAACTTCCGATATCCTGTGGAATCCTTATAACATTCCTAATTCTTCAGGTTTTACCAAATTGGCTTATTATAACGGAGGTGCGTTGGAAAACAAAGGTTGGGAATTGTTTACGCGTATGGTCATCATTCGTACGGAGAACATGTTTTGGAATGTTAATTTCAACCTTTCAAGGAATATTAATACCTTCCTTGAATTTCCTGAAAATTTTAACAATGAACGTGCTACGAATATACAAAATGGTGAATTCCCCAGGAGAGCAGATATAGGACTACCGATAGGCACTTTTTACGGATTCCGATACTTGGGGGTCTGGCCATCAGATGAGGACGTTGTTGCTCTGAATGCAGAAGGGAATATTCTTACAGATCTAAATGGGGATCCCATTCCGCTTACCTATAATAATCAATATGCCTTCGCTGGTGGAGATGCCATTTATGAGGATGTCAACCATGATGGAAATATTGATATTTGGGATGTTGTTAACCTTGGTGATTCCAATCCGGATTTTATTGGAGGTTTTGGTACAGTATTCAGCTGGAAACAGTTGCGTTTATCCACTCAATTTCATTACAGGACCGGATTTCAAATAGTAAATGAAGTCGCACTAGCCACAGAAGGCATGCTTGATAAATACAATCAAAGCAAGGCTGTTCTTCGAAGGTGGCGTATACAAGGACAGGATGAGCCTGACATGATTCCACGGGCCTATATGGATCATCCGGCCAACAATCTGGGATCTGACAGGTACGTCGAGGATGGCGATTTTCTCAGGCTGAATAACCTGACATTTAGCTATGAGATTCCGAAGAATGTTTGCAAAAAGATAGGTGTAAATACTATGGATTTTGGATTCACAATGAGAAAAATCTACACCTTCACTAATTATTCCGGACAGGATCCTGAGATTCCTCAAAAAGGAGATGATCCGTTTTGGTTCGGGACAGATAAGGCCAGGACACCGATCCCTAAATCTTATGTGCTAAGTATTTCTGTTGGTTTTTGATCAGAACCTGGAAAAAGAAAGATTATGAGAATGAAATATAAAATAGTATTGCTTATCCTATTTCCCATCCTGTTTACAGGGTGCAATGATTTTCTGGAACTTGTTCCTCCTGACGGACTGGTCAAGGATGAATACTGGCAATACAAGGAGGATGTGGAGGCCACATTAATGGGGGCATATCAGCAGTTCGCAAACCTTGATGCAACACTGTTTCTACTCGGGGAGTTAAGGGCCGATTTTATAGTAGAAGATAATAACACGGTCACGGACCACAGGAATATCATGATTGGAAATATATTTCCAAATAACAAACTGTGTAAATGGATTGATTTCTATCAAATTATACACATTTGTAATTCTATACTGAAATACGCACCCATTATCCACGAGTCCGATCCTACCTTTTCACTCTACCAGCTCAGAGGTTTTGAAGCAGAAGCATTGTTTTTAAGAAGTCTGAGTTATTTTTATTTGGTAAGAACCTTTCACGATGTTCCCCTGGTTCTTGAAGCTTCAGAATCAGATGATGCAAATTTTTACCTGCCGGTATCACCAGCTGATACTGTCCTGAACCAGATAAAGTATGACCTGCTGCGGGCACGCAGCGGTGTAACTGAAGATTATGGATCATATGCAGCGAATAAAGGCCGGGCTACCATGGCTGCAATCAACAGTATACTGGCAGATATTTCTCTTTGGAGTTTTGAGTACGAGGATTGCATTGCATATGTTGAGGCTGTTGAAAACGATGGTTATTATATAGTGCCTGGCGGTCAATGGTTTGAGATTTTTTATCCGGGTAATTCACTTGAAAGCATATTCGAATTGCAGTTCGATGCTTCCCTTGGACAGGATAATAATATTTATGACCTCACCTTTTTTGACAAGCAATTCCTGGTAAGTGAGAAGGCACTGGATTTGCTCGCACCACAGAGGTCAAAAGAGATCATTCGCGGAGATGGATCCATCAGGGTTCTGGACAATAAAATATGGAAATATGCGGGTGCAGCTGCTGATGGAAAAACCCTGCGACCTGGAGACGACAGTAAGAGTGGTAATTGGATTGTATACAGAATGTCTGATATCTTGCTTATGAAAGCTGAGGCTCTTTCTCAATTAGAAAGATATGATGAAGCACTGTCAATCATAAACTATATCAGAGACAAGAGACTGATGAATCCTCTGAGTACCAGCTATTCAGTTGAAGCATTTGAAGATTTGATCATGCAAGAACGCTCCCGTGAACTGGCTTTCGAAGGAAAAAGATGGTTTGATCTGCTTAGAATGGGACGGAGGAATGATTTCCAGCGAAAAGGAAAACTTATTGAAATCATTATTGAAAAAGTACCCAGTACCCAGAAGCTTCTTCTAGCAACCAAGCTAAGCAATCCATGGGGATGGTACCTCCCTGTTGAAGCAAATGAGCTGGAAAGGAATTTCAATTTACAACAAAATCCGTATTATGCTGATTATGAAACGAAGTAGTGCCAGATATCTATGGATAATTGCAGGAATATTTCTTTGCATCTCCTGCACTGAGGATTTGCCTGAAGCAGGTTTTTATGACAGCGATGTGTACAGCATAGCCAGCTTCCTTGAAGATAATCAGGAAATCTATTCAACGTTCTGGAAGCTAATAGAAGAAGCAGGACTATACCACGCGTTGAATGCTTTCAATCCAAAAGGTGATGGATATACACTATTTCTTCCAACAGATGATGCATTTGACAGGTATATTGAACAGACAGAGGACTATACGGATATTGAATCCTTAATAAAGGATGAATCTTTCATGAGGCTTCTCATTAAGTATCACCTGGTTACCCAAACATTTATGACAAGTGATTTCCCCTATGGAGCTTTGCCGGATTCTACCGCAACGGGTGATTATCTTACCATCGGCATTGAAGTAGAGGATGACTCATCTTCCTACAGTATCAATAATGCAGCACCAATAGTAATCAGGGATATTCCAACCATCAATGGATATATCCATGTGATTGACGAAGTACTCGATCCCATCTCCTATAATAGTTATGAATGGTTGCGTAATAACGAAGGATTCTCACTCATTACCAAGGCTCTGGAAATTACCGGATTGAAAGATACGATGGATGTGTACAGGTACTCTTCATCTGGCAAATTAATCAATAACAGATATACAGTTTTCGCCGAACACGATTCCATCTTTGAACGAAACGGCTTGTATTCCATTGAAGATTTAATCGAACAATATCATTCTCCTGGTTATGAACTCGATGATCCCGATGGGGGGCTCTACCAGTTTGCAGCCTACCATCTGATTGAAGGAATGCATTACCTGAATGATTTTGACGGAACCAGCAATTTAAACACTTATGCTTTATTTCCGGTGAAAGTAAGCGCCGGGGCGGATATAAGAATAAATATTGGTGTGGATAGTTTTAAGCTTGAAATCACTGAAACGGATACCATACTGATTGATTATATAGAGTTCTTTTACCAGGAAAGTAATGTGAATACGAAAAACGGACCCATACATATTATCAATGAAATCATGGAGCTCTATCAGCCGAGCAGGTCTCGAAGTTACTTCTCGTGCAGGGAAGAACCTGTTATAATTGAGGTTTCGCAAAATCCCGGCAGCTATTACTATACCGATCCTGATGAATTTGAATTAATAGGCTGGTCGGGCACACAGACACTATTATACTATATGGGATCAGGTGCTAATGAGTGGAGAAACGAGGATTACATTGAACTTAATGGCAAGTTTTATTTTCATTACATCATGCCCAAGATTTTACCCGGGAAGTATGAGCTGGTGTTGAAGGCCGATGCATCAGGGGAGGATAATGCAACTATTCAGGTGTATATTGATGGCAAAAGATTAGGAGGAAATATCAACCTGGCCAGAGGCAAGGATAGTTCAAGCCCAACTTATAATTTTAAAATCGGGACACTGGATTTTATCCGTTATGAGGAGCATGTTATTGAGATAAAGGCGTTTATCGCGGGTAGTATGAAGTTTGATTGGGTCTCATTTAAACCAATTTAGAGCAATGGTGAAATCGAAAAAAATAAATATTACAAAAGGTTTTAAATTCGGAGTTATGCTCCTTATTGCCATGGTCATAGTGCAGGCATGCAACCCTACCTGGCAGGATCATTACGAGAGCAGCGAGGATTACATCCATGTCACACTGTGGGATGCCATCAATCAGAATCCTGATTATTCCAAATTTGCCTCCTATCTTGTTAAATTCGGACTGGACAGTTTACTCAGGGGTGAACAGGTAAATACAGTGATTATAACCACCAATAATGCTTTTGAGAAGATTAAGGATACAGCAATGATTACTGAATCGCTCATGAAATACCATATACTTCAAACCATATTTATAGACAGGAGTATTCAGGACTGGAGGAGAATGCTCACCTCTTCCGGGAAATATGTACTGATTGAAGCAGCGGGTAACGGATATTATTTTGATGGGATCCCCTTGCAATTCAATAGTCCGCTTTACCTGAACGGGAAGTACTACGAAATTCCTGAACTGGCAGTTCCCAAACCTAATTTGTATGAATTTACCTCAATGCATAGTCCGGTACTGAAAGAGTATATAGATTCAAAAGACTCTGTCTACCTCGATCGTAGTCGAAGCACGCCAATTGGATTTGATGAAGACGGTAATACGTTATATGATTCAATTTTTGGGAAAGTCAACCTTTTTGAAAAAGAATTCTTTCCTGTAGGTAAGGAGCTGAGGGATGAAAACGCAACCCTGATCCTGTTCACGCAGGAACAATATGATCTGGCTCTCGATGAAGTTGCCGGTAAAATGGGAGGAAGCTTTTTAAACAGGGACGATATTCCGGATTCCTGGCAGAACAAGGTGTTACTCCCCGCAGTAACAAGAAATGCCATGTTTGATGGAATCCTCTCTTACAATGATTTGCTCCTTGGCAGGATTAAGAGCAGTACGGGAGACACAGTAATAGTTGAAGCCGAAAAGATCGACCCGGAATCGCGGGCAATCTGTAGCAATGGCGTGGCCTTCCTGTACAATGACTTCTCTGTTCCTGATGATCTTTTCAGGGGTGTAAGTATCATTGAAGGGGAGGATATGATTGATTCACTAGGGGTTTCAAAATTTGCATGGAAGAAAGAGGTTATGGTAAGCGGAGAGGTTGTTGAACCCGAAATGTCATATGCTTCAGATGCTTCAGGAGGAGCACTGGTCAATATTTCTTTTGGGCGTGATTTTAATGGTGAGTACTCATTGTCCTTTACCTTCAGTGATCTTTTTCCAATGAGATACCGGCTTGAATGGCGCGCTAATGCAAGACCTTCAGGCTTGTTTGCCGTATATGTCAATGATCAGGTACTGGAATTCAATGATAAATTTGGCAATACATTTCAGCAGTTTGACAGCTATGAGCTTATAAACACAGTCATTTCTGTAACTGGAGAAAGATTCTTGCCGGAAAACGGATTCAATATGCGGGACTACTGGGTGGATCATCATACAACATATGGTGATGTCACGATACGCTTTGAATATGTTGGACAGGGAAACAGTAGTACCAATGGTCTGAATATAGATTATGTAAAACTCATACCTGATTTTTAGCCCTTATAAACAAAAATATATGTCCAGGACCCAATATATCACAGCATGCTTGACATTAATCTTATCAGCTATAATAATAGCTCCTTCTGCCGGTCAGGATACAATTCGTATCAATGGAACTGTGCAAAATGAGAAAGGAATTCCACTCCAGGGAGTTACATTAAGCCTTGAGGGTGTATTCTCAGATCCCGAAGTGTCAGACAGCAACGGGGAATTTTCCCTGATTGCACCTTCTGGATATCATTGGCTAAAGATTAAACCTCTTAAGGAATACAAAGAAAAAAGAGTATTTTTGAATGGAAGGACAACAGTGCGTATTTTATTGTCTCCTTCAAACCTGTCTACAGGGGATGATCTCGTTCTCGGAGTTTTTAACAGTGAACTAAAAAGAGATTTCATCTCATCTGCACAGCATCTTCAGCCAGCAAAACTGCACCAAAATATCAGCCGGACCATCGATGAATCTTTGTCAGGAAATATTGCAGGGGCATACTCAATCAGCCAGTCAGGAATGCCAGGCATCGGTGTGGTGAATTATATACGTGGGTACAAATCGATGTACACAAATAGCCAGCCTCTCATCGTGATAGATGGGATGCCCCTGGAATCGCCCGGCCTGTTTAATCCATTGCTTGATGGGTATAGTTATAACCCACTAACGACATTGGATCCAAATGATATCACAAGCATTAATATCTTGAAGGATTATACTGCCGGATCTGCCTATGGATTGCGGGGAACAAACGGAGTAGTGGTGATAGAGACGCTTAAACCAACAGAAGTAAGGACCATTATTGATTTCATAGCCCGTACCGGAGTAAGTACATCTCCAAATCAAATCCCTCAACTGGATGCGCTTGAATACAGGAACCTTGCAAACGAGATGCTTTTCACTTCCGGAATCCTGGAGGAGGAATTACCCGGGCTTTATCCGGGTCTGTATAGCGAACCCGGGGATCCGGATTATATTCGGTACAGTAATAATACAAACTGGCAGAATGAGGTGTTCAGAAATAGCATTTCCAGTGACTATTACATGCGTATTATGGGCGGCGATCAGATTGCTCGTTATGGTCTTTCAGTGGGGTATATGAACCACCAGGGAATCATAAAAAATACTGATTTCAGTAGGCTCAACGTGCGATTTGTGGGTACTTTTTCTCTCTTTAAATGGCTTCGCTTTTATGTGAGTTCTAATCTGACAAGAACCGATGCTCAACTGGAAGAATCAGCAAGGTCTGAGCAAACAAGTCCCATCCTTTCTTCCCTGCACAAAACACCGATGATGATCCCTTATGAATTCGATGCCAGTGGAAACCAGCTTCTAACTTTTGCGGATGTTGAAGAACTCGGGGTAAGCAGTCCTTCTGTGATCGTAAATGATATGATCGCCAAAAACAAGAATTACAGATTTCTTACCTCTGTGAGACTCGAAGGTGATATCGCTGCTCATCTGAAATGGAATTCGCTATTGGGAATCAATTTAAATGCTATGGATGAACTCATCTTCATGCCCAATCATGGCATGGAGCTCTATTATAACCAGGAAGCAAAAAATGTATCAAAGACGCTGAAAGATTATTTCAATAGTATTTACAATGATAACAACATTAGCTATAACAGGGAGTTTGACAAGCAGCATAAGGTTTCTGCCACAGCAGGACTCAGGATCAATACAAATTTGTTCGAGGAGGATTGGGGTATTGCTAAAAACTCCAATGAAAATGATGAATATCGTAGTCTGCAGAGTGGCACATTATTCCTTAGTGAGATAGGCGGACAATACAGAAGATGGAACAGGCTCGCTGCATACAGTAATTTGAATTATACCTTGAGGGATCGCTACTTGTTTCATGCAGGATTAATGTCTGAAACCTCCTCTCTCATTGGAAGAAATGCCATACAACAATCCACCGGGAATGATCTGATCATGATCGGGGACGTTCCCTTCGGACTCTTTTACGCTGTAGGGGGAGCCTGGCGCATTTCAAGTGAATCATTCCTTCAGGATTATACATGGTTAGAGGATTTGAAATTAAGAATGTCATGGGGCAGTGCCGGCAATGATGATATTGGCTATGTGAACTCACTCAGGTATTACCAGATTAAACTATATCGTGAATCATCCGGAGTGGTTCCCGGGAACATCTCGAACCGGACCAATAAGTTCGAGACCGGAACCCAATGGAATCCGGGAATTGACCTTGCCCTTCTTGCAAACAGGATATCCCTTTCGTTCGACTACTATTCAGCAAGAACCCGGGACCTGTTTGTTTATGAGCCCCAGGCTTTTTACACGGGTTTTGATTATACTGCTAATAACAATGGTTTATTAAGTAACCGGGGATGGGAAATCAGTGTATTTACAAGAATGCTCAACAGTGGTAGTTTTACCTGGGATATGGGTTTCAATGTTTCCGGACTTAAGAACGAAATCATAGAAATCAGCAACGATGAGATTATAACAGATTTTCATGGAGGTTCCTTTATTTCGAGGGAAGGAGAATCACTACTGAATTTCTATGGGCTTAGTTATACAGGTGTTTACAGTACACAGGCCGAGGCTGAGATAGATGGTTTCAAAAATTCCAGGGGCATAGCTTTTGGTGCAGGTGACGCTCGTTTTGAGGACCTGTCAAAAGATGGGATCATTGATCAACAAGACAGAACATTGATCGGATCCCCCATACCTGATTTCTTTGGTTCTGCCTATACAAAGCTTAGCTATGGCATATGGAGCCTGAGTGGAAGTATTCAATTTGTCAGCGGTAATGAGGTATATAACCAACTGCGTTCACAAAATGAAAAGATGTCCGACTTGTCTAACCAGAGTACAAATGTATTGAACCGGTGGCAGTATGATGGACACCTGACAGATATACCCCGGGCAACCTGGGACGATCCCATCGGGAATTCAGCATTCTCATCAAGATGGATTGAAGATGGTAGTTATCTGAAACTGAAATACCTTACGCTTTCCTGTCATTTTCCCGATAATATCCTGGTATTCAGAGATGCAGAAATCTTTATCACCGGAATGAACCTTTTCACCCTCACGAATTACCTCGGGTATGATCCTGAATTCGCTGTTTCCTATAATACCATGGAGCAGGGAATTGACTATGGCCTGATGCCTCAAACAAGAAAGTTTATGATAGGAATTAAGCTCGGCCTGTAAAAAAAATGCATATGAGAAGTACTACACGATATAAAGTTTTTCCGGTTTTATTCACCCTGTTTGCAATACAAATATTATTGTCATCTTGCGAATCGTTTTTTGAGCCCGAGGCCGGATTGGTTGTGGATCAGTCAGATTATTTTAATGACTGGAATGAATACCGGGCTGCTGGATTGGGACTGTATGGACTTCAGCAGGAACTGGTAACACAGTTAGTTGTGCTGGGTGAACTGCGCGGAGACCTGCTAACCGTCACGGAAAACGCAGACCGGGATTTGATTGATATTAATTCGTTTACGATCACATCAGATAACAAATATGCTTCTCCCCTGAATTTTTATAATCTTATTGGTGCATGCAACCGCCTTGCCACCCAGCTTGAACAGGATCATCCGGAAGTGCTTTTTGATACAACAGTTACCATTTATGACCGGCTGTACGGAGAAGTACTGTGTATGCGGGCATGGGCCTATTTCAATGCGGTCAGAATCTACAAGGAAGTGCCCTATGTCTGGCCAGCACTCACCACGGCAGAAGAAATTAATGAGTATGTTTCTCAGAGTATGACAGTAGTCAATCCAATGACTGTGATCTATGGCCCGGATGGTTATAACAACGATACCATTTATGGCGACACCGTAACGCTTG
>JAGLSB010000703.1 GCA_023135955.1 Bacteroidales bacterium
ATGAAGTTATGCGTTTTTGTCAGTCTTTTATGAACGAATTATTTCGTCACATTGGTCCTGATACTGATGTTCCTGCTGGTGATATTGGAGTTGGAGGAAGGGAGATAGGATATTTATACGGAATTTACCGCAAGCTAGCCAGAGAAAATACAGGAGTCCTTACTGGAAAAGGATTAAACTGGGGTGGATCATTGATAAGACCTGAAGCTACAGGATTTGGAGTTGTTTATTTTGCTCAAGAGATGTTGAGGACTATCAATCAGGATTTCAAAGGGAAAAAAGTTGCTATTTCCGGCTTCGGAAATGTTGCATGGGGCGCAGCACAAAAAGTTACTGAGCTAGGAGGGAAAGTAATAACACTGTCTGGTCCTGATGGTTATATTCATGATCCAGAAGGAGTAAGCGGTGAAAAAATTGAGTATATGCTTGAACTTCGGGCAACCAATGAAGATATTGTTAAACCATATTCCTACGAATTTGAGGGGGTTGAATTTGTTCAGGGAAAACACCCATGGGAAGTTCCTTGTGATATTGCACTTCCTTGCGCCACTCAAAACGAACTAAATAAGGAAAATGCTGAAGTGCTTGTAAAAAATGGTTGCTTATGTATTACTGAAGGTGCTAATATGCCTTGTACTCCTGAAGCAATTGAAGTTTTACAGGAAAATAAGGTATTGTTTTCACCCGGAAAAGCATCTAATGCAGGTGGAGTAGCTACTTCCGGATTAGAAATGGCCCAAAACTCTATGAAGATTAATTGGCACAGCAAAGAAGTAGATTCAAGACTTCATCATATTATGACCAACATTCACGAAAACTGCGTGAAATATGGTGCTGAACCGGATGGGTACGTTGACTATGTAAAAGGAGCTAATATTGCAGGTTTCCTAAAAGTAGCTGATGCAATGCTCGATCAGGGTTTGTTTTAGTAGTTATTTCGACTACGCTTCAATAACCACCAATGGATATTCAGACTTGGGATTACAAGTAACCAACAGTTATTATTAGCTTGTTTGTCCAGGGCATTTAACTCGGGTTATTGAGCGAAGCCGAAATAACCGACTTAAAGATTTATTTCAATCCAATCAAATATTCCTTAAAATCTACATATTCACTGCTTAGTTGTAGAGAAGTTTTTTCTTTGTTTAAAAATTGTTTCAAACGATTGGGAATAGGTATTTCCTGTTTGATTACATCTTCAACAATTTCGTGAAACTTGGCGGGATGCGCTGTTTCAAAGAAAATAATTTTATTTTCAGGATTATCTTTCAGGTATTCCTCTGAAGCTTTGAATCCAATTGCTCCATGTGGATCTGATATATAGTTATATTTCTGATAGACATTCTTAATTGTTGTTCTTATTTCGTCATCAGTGTATGAGAAGGAAGTAATTGATGAAGCCATTTTCTCCTGAGAAGAATCAAATAAATCCATCATTCGGGAAAAATTAGAAGGATCGCCCACATCCATTGCATTGGCAATTGTAGATACAGATGCTCTGGGTTTAAATTTCCCGTTTTTGAGATAGTTGGGTACAATATCGTTAATATTTGTAGCTGCCAGAAAATGCTTTGCTGGTAACCCCATTCTTTGAGCTATCAGACCTGCCGTTAGATTGCCAAAGTTGCCACTGGGGACACAGAAAACAGTATTCTCATTATTTTCGAGTTGTTTCCATGCATGCCAATAGTAAAAAGACTGTGGAAGAAGCCTTGCCAGATTTATCGAATTGGCAGATGAGAGTGAAATATGCCCCGTGATAGCCTTGTCCTTAAATGCTGTTTTTACAAGTCGCTGACAATCATCAAAATTACCCTCTACTTCAATAGCTTTGATATTATTTCCCAAAGTTGCGAATTGCTTCTCTTGCATTTTACTCACCTTGTCCTTTGGGTATAAAACATGGACAGTTATACCTTCTACACCCAAAAAGCCATTTGCTACTGCGCTTCCAGTATCTCCTGATGTAGCAACAAGAACGTTAATTTCATCTTTGCTTTCGCCAATGAAATGTGATAAAATTCTGGCCATAAATCGGGCACCTACATCTTTAAAAGCCAGAGTTGGTCCATGGAAAAGCTCCAGGCTGTAAATTTTGTCGCTTATTCTTACTAATGGGATTTCAAAATTTAAGGACTCATCAACGATTTCTTCTAATTTTTGAAATGGAA
>JAGLSB010000704.1 GCA_023135955.1 Bacteroidales bacterium
TTTCCGTATGCGTCTGTTTTGAGCTCCGGTTATATTGGACATAATCATCTTTGATTGCTTTGATTGAACTAAAAACGGTATTGTCGGAGACATGAATGTCGACTTCCCCTATCTCATTTCCAATAGCACATCTCTCCGCTACTTCCCATTTTGGATATTTTTTTGATCTTTTGGTCAAAGTACTGTATGCACTCTGAGTTGGTTCAAAAGATATTATTTTGTTTTTATAGCCAAAATCTATTAAGGATTCAGCAAACTGACCCGTGTTGGCTCCAATGTCCAAAACACAATCGAAGTCATAAGTTTGAAGAATTTTAACGACCCTGAAGTCTTCTGAAGAGGAAGATGACAACCTCTTTAATTTCAAGTGGAAACCTGTTGCAAGGCTAAATTTTCTTTTTGTTCGTTCAACTATTTTTGAAGAAATAACTTTTTCTAAGAGACTCATTAAAAAAGGGTGTTAATTAACAACTTGGATTGATAAAATTCAAAGATAATAAACATTAAAATAACTAATTCTTAATCTGCCCTTGTACATGGTAGTAATCTATAATTTATGATATTTTAAACTTCAACAATGATTTAATTTTATTTATCACAGATAAGTATATAATATTTATATCCTCAGAAACTTTAAACATAAGTATCAGGACTGAGAAAATGATTACTACAGCTGAGCTTCTAATGAGGATATCAATTATAAAATTTTCAAATTCAGGCAAAAGATAGCCAAGGTAATAACTTAAGAATCCTATGGCTACCAGAACAAGGAATTTATAATTGTAAGGTTGCATTTTATATCGTATACGTAGAAAAACAAAACGTAATGATGTATAAAGTAATTTGGAAAGGGTAGTTGCTAATGCCGCTCCTGCCAGACCATATAAAGGAATAAAAATATAATTCAGTCCAATAAGGAAAAAAAGAAAAAAGAAAATAAAAATTGCGCTGAAGCGATAATATTTTGAAGTGCCAATGACTATTCCGCTGATTCCTGCTGCCATTTCAATGACATTTGCAAGACCTATAAATAGAATCACATATTTTCCTGCCATATATTCTTCAGGCAAGATTTCAAATACATTATTGATGTTTACCCATAAGCCAATAAAGATAAGAATACCAATAACCGATTGGTTTATGACGCTTTTACTATAAACTAACTTAATATTATCCAGATTATTTGATTTCCATGATTCTGCAATTATTGGCGTAGAGATTTTAATTAAGGGCCGGGAAGGAATTAATATGAGGGTTCCAAAGAAAAAAGTAATTGTATAGATTCCGGTCATTGATAAGCCAAGAAATTTGTTAACCATTAAACTGTCGATGTGAACAATTGCAAGTCCACCAAGTCCTGATATTATCCCAAAAAGAGAAATAATAAACATTTCGCGCATCAAGGCTTTAGTAAATGCTTCTTTTTTAATATTAAAGCTGATTTCTCCTCTTAAGATAAGCACAATAAATATAATCAGGGTAGGAATGAAAAATGAAATGACATAAGCGATTACAAAAGCGTGTATATCAATAAGGTTGAAATAATAAAGGAGAAGTGAGCTAAGGATCAGGAATCGTTGCAGGAATTCTTTCAGAAAAGTCCCAAGAACAGTATCATACAGAACCTTATTATAAGTGTCGAACAGATTGAAAAAAAGAGTTGAAAAAATTAATGGAATTATCAGATAAACATATTCGATCAGCAAAGAAGAATCTTCATAATTATTTCTTATCAATATCGGTTTGTAAATTTCAAATGCTACAATAGACAATAGAAATCCCGAAAGTGAAATAAGGAAGGCGAATGCAATAAAACCTTTATGTTTCTGAGCCACATTTCTGAAATATGGGAAAAGTCTGTTTATTACACTATTAAACCCGAGTGAGCCAAATTGAGCAAATATTACTGAAAATGCGACCAGAATTTTTAAAAGTCCGATTTCGTCAGTAAGTAAAATACGAGGAAATAGAATCCCGGTAGTAACAAATCCAATACCTACTCCCAGATAGGAGTAAATAGTGCCTTTTATCGATTGTTTTTGAATAATGCCCATTGAAATATTAATATCTGTTTAGCCATCTGAATCTACGGGCATTCGAACCAAATTTAATAGAGACGAATATTTCATGTGAGCCGAAACTATATTTTCTTATTGAAGACAAAGAATAGTCGTAAGCATAACCAAAATATAGTTTTTCCGATCGTACTCCAAACAATGCTGAAATAGCACCGCTTGTTCTGAAGGAGGCTCCTACCCAATAATCAGTTTTATAATATAGCTTTAGAGATAAATCAGCTTGCGGTAGAAGTTGTTCGGTTGTTTTAATAAGAAAGGAAGGTTCAAGTTCAAATTCCGATTGATAACGAGAAAAGCGGTATCCACTCATTAAATAATAATGCCGAAGCATTTTAAATTCATCTAAAGAATTACTTCCTAAATTCAAGGGCGATTGAAGTAATTGATTAGCAGAGAAACCAAGAAAAAATTTAGGGCTTGTCCAGTAAATGCCAGCATTTGCATCGGGGATAAAAGCTGCCATGTTTACGGCTCCATCGATCACCCGATCTTTTATTTCATCCTCCTTATAAGTACTTACTTTATCCATGTCAATTTTATATTGAAAAACTTGTCCGGCAAGGCCGAAGGATAGCTGACTCTGACGCATATAAATGTGATATGCATAAGTAAATTGAGCTCCTGTTCTGGCAACAAGTCCATTTATATCATTAAAAACAAAACCACCTAATCCGACTCTTCCTTTTGAGCTTGGTTTATATTTATTGCTTCTAACAGGGCGAGTGATAATTCTATAAGATTTCTTTAGTAATCGGGTTTGTCCGGAGACAGAATAGGTAAGCGGTGAATTTTGGAATCCAACCCATTGTTTTCGTGAAGTAATATTGAATGAGGTAAAGCCATCATGGCCAGCCATTGCAGGATTCAGCAAAAATCCATTATTCATATATTGTGAATACAGTGGTAATTGCTGCCCCGACAGATAACTTGTTCCTGACAATAAAATCAGGAGTAAAATAATATTTCGATTATATATTTTCAATCTGCTATATTCTTTATTATTTCTATTATATTAAGGCATTTAACTTATATACTACTCATAATCTTATCGAATTATTGTAACATTTCCGGTAACGGGTTTTTTTCCTGGAGCCGGTATTAAAACAAAATGATAGGAATCAATTGGCATTTCCCTTCCATTATATGTTCCATCCCATGGATTTGTATATCCTTTTTCAGAGACATAAATTAGTGTTCCCCAACGGTTATAAATTTCAATAATAGCTTCAGGATATATTTCAATGTATTCAATTTGCCAGACATCATTTGCGTGATCCCCATTAGGTGTAAATACTGTTGGAATATTCAAGCAGGAAATATTTACTCCTCGTAATTCTGATGTATCGCGGAAAACGCATAAATTATTATCTGTAATTTCAAGAATATAAATACCTTCAAACAGATCTTCAAGATACTGACCCTCAATTCCTTCTTCAGACCAATTTAAATCATAAGGC
>JAGLSB010000705.1 GCA_023135955.1 Bacteroidales bacterium
CGATAATGACCAATTGCTGTGTGTATTGCAGAAAGTCTATCCATATCTTTAGCCAACATTTCTTCCTGAGTGCCTGGCTGGCCTATTTTTATTTTCATAAAGTAATATCCTGCATCAGCAGTATCAACTATTTCCGAAACAGGAATTGAATAAGCCATCAAAGGAATACTTGCAACAGTCTTGTGATGATTTGACAGGGCAGGACGATATTTCTCCGGGATTAAATCATCAAAATTTTCAATCCCGTTTTCAGCAGCAAAAAGCATCCATACGGCATTATCAACACCTACAAGTGCATTTAAAGCAAAGGTTTTTCTCAGGTGCGGATTTGCTGTGATCTTAACTCCATACTGATATACTTCTTCTGTAATCTCATCAAGTAGTTCGACAGGATTAGTGAAGGATCGACCATTAATTAATTGAAGAGCATGTTCTGATAATGCATACATCAATTTATTTCCATCACTTTCGGAATTTGCGGCAAAAACCGCTGCATCTGACCAGAGGACATTTTGAGTGCATAAGCCTACTTTTCCAATTCCAGATGTCGATTTAACGAAATTTGCTGTTTGCCATATTTCAGTCATAAAACCACCTTTAAACCCGAAAGGACGGATAAGTGGCTCCATTTCGACAAGTGAATCAACGGATTGAATTGTGATATTTTTAAAAGAATTCTTCTTACCAGGCAATGAACACGATGCAATTCCCGTAAGGGTTGCAGCTCCAGCAACTGCTGTTGTTTTTATGAAATCTCTTCTTGAAACCATTATATTAATTTTTATTTAAATGAGTTAATAACAATAAAACAGAACACTTTACAACTTAAATGATGAAAAGGTTGTCAGGAAATATGAAAACAAAAAAACTAATTAACCTACTCTAGCTTGAATAAAAATTACCTTATATATTTTCATACTATATTACACCTGACTCCCTTTTCTATCATCATCCTACAAATAAAGAAACAACTAACTAAGAAACAACTAAATATAAGAATCTAAAATACCATATTCATTGTATTTATTTTTCAACCATATAAGATCTTTCTTCATAAAATCCGAGATCTCATTTAAACTCATTGTTGGATTTCTGGAACCACGTTGTGCTTCCCCAAGATCATACTCGTAATGAATTGTTATCGGCCCTGATATCCCAAGGCTAACATATTCTTCGAGGTAAGCATCAAAATCTATCATACCTTCACCTAAGGGAACATTTGTAATTTTCCATTTCCCATCAGTTTTTTTCCAATAGAAGTCTTTGATTGCAGTATTTGTTATCCATGGGGATAAAAGTTTCATGCCCAAAGGCCAGCATCCTGCACCCTCAACAACTGCATGTCGTATATCATACTGAACACCCATATACTCAGGATCACAGTCTTTTATGATTGAGTATATATCCCAGACAGGACCTCCAACTTTTGATCCTTGATGATTCTGATAGCATCCCTGAATCCCAAATTTCCGATTGATCTTTTCAAGATTTTCAAATGTCTTCTTAAGAATATTAAGGTTGTCTGAAATAGATTTTGTGTGGTCATACGAAATATACCCCATCCTATAATGTCTTACACCAAGATCTGCAGCTGTTCCAAGAATTGTTTCAGTAAACGGATCTTCAGCACTTTTAATACCTGTAACCATCATTGGAACACTAACACCTGATTTTTGCAGTGCTTTTATTGCTTTGGGAAGATCAGTTTTTACATTTTCAGGGAGAACATGACCTTTATCCCTGACAGACAAATCTGCCCCTTTGAAGCCAATGTCTGCAAGTGTATCTCCAAGCTGGTCATAATCAAGAAACTGAAGACACTTGGTAAAAACACAAAAAGGATGTGTTTCGGACTCTGCAATTTGAGAGCCAGAAAATAATTTCGGACTTATAATAGCTCCGGCAGACACTGCCGAAGCTTTTTTAATAAATTCACGTCTGGACTGTCTCAAATTTTCCATGGCTTTCTATATTCATAACTCAGCATTTGATTTGCTTTTTCAGAGTTTGTGAATCTTTCGTTTTCTGCGTCCCATTCCAATCTTTGATTAACAGCTAAAGAGATATTTGCCAGATGAGCAAAAGAAGTAGAACGATGGCCTTCCTCTAATGGACATAAAGGCGTTTCTCTTGATTTTACACAATCCAGGAAATTGCGGATGAGTGCAGCAGTTGAATTTGCACTACTACCATCAGCCAATTCGCTGCCTGGATTAGAAAACTCTGTTTCTTCAAAATGCTTATCCCAGGTTTGAAATTGCCCTTTAGAAGTAGGAATTATCTTATATCCATCTTGTTCTGCATAAACTGTTCCTTTTGTCCCTCTAAGTTCAAGCTCCCCATGTTGGAAACCGCCACCACTTGATGCCTCAAAGATGTTAAACGAGATCATTGCTTTGGATGCAAATTCAAATGTGACTTGCATAGTATCGGGAACATCTCCATCATGCTCGAGTACGTATTTGCCACCTTGAGCAGTAATAGCTGAAGGTGCTACTTCTCCCATCATCCAACGGATAGCATCCATATAATGTACACCCCAGTTTCCCATTTGACTTGAATAGTCGCTCCACCAACGAAACATATATGGGGCAATATTATATTGATAGGGGCGAAAAGCTCTCGGCCCAATCCACATGTCCCAATTCAGATCTTTTGGAGGTTTCTCCGCTTTTAATTTCCCGATACCATTTGGAAATAGGTTATTGATCCTGGCAGCCCGGGCAACTGATATTTTACCAATCTTACCACTGGAGATTTCCTTCGCAAGTTTCTGATAACCCTTATTACCCCTGCGATTTAAGCCAACTGCAACAACACAATTAGTTTCCTTTTGAGCATTGACCATTGCCCTTCCTTCACTGATTGTTGCTGTTAAGGGTTTCTCACAATAAACATCTTTTCCTGCTTTGACAGCCTCGATCGTTTGAATAGCATGCCAATGGTCAGGTGTTGCAATGCAAACTGCATCTATACTTTTATCAGCGAGAAGATCACGATAATCATCGTAATAAACTGGTTTGTTAGTAAATTCCTCACCCATTTTTGGAACTTTTCCCGGCATAT
>JAGLSB010000706.1 GCA_023135955.1 Bacteroidales bacterium
CTTGCTTTTCTTTAATTACCTCTTCTGTAACTGTTTCAATTTCTTCAACTTTGATGTGGCCACTAGCAGACGTATCCTTTATCAACAACTCTTTTTCATCCTCTTTCTGCGGCTCATCATCCAGATCTTCAAGACTAATGCTGTCTTTGTTTTCTCTGAGATTTTTTAAACTAAAATTCTCAGATTTCTTTTTCACATCGAGATCAGAACTATACTCTTGAACCAGAAGGTTATAGACATCAGCTTCTAGTTTAAAATTAGGATTTGCCTCAACATCGTGCCCTTTCTTATTCAGAAATTCGACAATTGTTGATATCCCGACGTTAAACTCACGCACCGCCTTTCCTAACCTTATTGCTTTTTTTTCAGTCATACTCCGATATTATCCTGCTTTTGCAGATTTGCTAAATTATATTTTTTACTGTAAATTATTCAAATTCAGCATTAATAATTTTCATTACTTCTTTAATCGTTTCCTCTTCAAGATCTGTTCTTTTTACAAGATCCTCAACAGTTAACCCCAGAACTGCTTTTGCTGTATCGCAACCAATCGACTTGAACTCATCAATAATCCATCCGTCTATTTCATCACTAAATTCCTCGATATTCACATCTTCATCATCCTCTTCATCTGTTTCGCGATACACATCAATTTCATAACCAGTTAGCAAGCTTGCCAGGCGAATGTTCAACCCACCCTTTCCAATTGCAAGAGAAACCTCTTTTGGTTCCAGATAAACTTCTGCTTTCTTTTCTTCTTCATTTAACTTAACATTCCCGATCTTGGCAGGACTTAGTGCCCTTGAAATGAAAAGTTGTATATTATTTGTAAAATTGATAACATCAATATTCTCATTTTTTAACTCACGTACAATACCATGAATACGACTTCCCTTCATTCCCACACATGCACCTACCGGATCTATTCTTTCGTCATAAGACTCAACAGCTACTTTTGCTCTTTCGCCAGGAACACGAACTATATTCTTTATTGTGATGAGCCCATCGAAAATTTCAGGAACTTCCAACTCAAATAACCTCTCGAGGAATAGAGGTGAAGATCTGGATAGAATAATAATCGGATTGTTATTTCTCATTTCAACCTTAATAACAACAGCTCTGATATTATCTCCTTTTCTAAAATAATCGGAAGGAATTTGTTCTCCTTTAGGAAGAATAAGCTCATTTCCTTCATCGTCAAGAATAAGTATTTCACGCTTCCATACCTGATAAACTTCACCAGTAACAATCTCTCCAATTCTATCTTTATATTTTATAAAAATGTTGTTTTTTTCTAATTCAAGGATTCGGGCTGTCAAATTCTGTCGCAAAGAGAGAATTGAGCGTCTTCCAAAATCTATCAACTTAACTGAATCCGTAACTTCTTCTCCAATCTCATAATCATCATCAATTTCTTTAGCCTTAGAAAGAGATATCTGAAGAGTTTCGTCTTCAAATTCTTTATCAGCCACAACTTCACGTTTATGCCAAATTTCAAAGTCACCTTTGTCGATATTTATAATCACGTCAAAAGCTTCATCGGAACCATATTGCTTAACGAGCATCGATTTGAAAACATCCTCCAGAACGCTCATCATTGTTACCCGGTCGATATTCTTGAGTTCCTTAAACTCTGAAAATGTGTCAATTAAATTTATATTTTCCATTTTCTTCCAGATTTCCTATTTAAAAGAAATAACGACTTTTACAGTCTTTATATCATCAAATTTTATAGTTAATACTTTTGTTATCCACTGTTTATTCTTTTTGCCTTCTACGGCAATCTTTTTTGTCTCCTCTAATTCAATCCCAATCTGACTATGCGATTTCAAAATCCCGGTATGCTTCTTACCATCAATACCTACCACCTGAACCTCCTTTTCAAGGTTCTTTTCGTATTGCTCTGTAACACTCAAAGGCATATCCAATCCGGGCGATGACACATCCAGAGAGTAATCCTGCTCATCTCTGTCAAATTCTCCTGTTATTTTCCTGCTAATTTCATAACACTCATTTATGCTGACCCCTAGTGGTTTATCAACAAAAACGCGAATAAAATTTGCAGAGTTTATGTTAACATCAACAAGAAAAACGTCACTGTCTTTAAACTCTTCCTTCAAAAAATTCTCTATCTTCTTTTTGCTAATCATCTTTATCTCCAATAAAATAGGGGACAATAGTCCCCTGGCAATCCCTCCTCTTACGGGCGCAAAAGTACGAATAAAGATTTAAACTTCAAAATATTATAAAGAATGTGTAGGATCAAGGCATTTAAATATCTTAAAGCAGGGTCACTCCTGCTGAGCGAACATGTGATTCCTATTAAGTCTGAAGGACTTAAACATCAATCCCGAATTCTCGGGACGGGTGAAACACGTGGTAAAGTGAATATCCAAAAGGATCAACCCCAATATTTTTTACCTATGGCAAAAATATTGAAGTTTCATAAGTTAATACACAATTTTAGAGGAATAATGATTGCTGCCTTAAAAATCTACGAATTTTATATGCGTTGACCCTGAAAGAATGTGGGATGATTATCATTGTTGTTATCTAATATAGTTTTGCAATTAATATTTAAAGCTTAATTTTGAAAATACATACAAAGCTCAATCCTTGACTTCAGAATCAGACAACAAAAAAATTATTAATGATCCGATATACGGATTTATCTCATTTCCCTTTGGTATTCATTATGAGATTATTGAACATCCATATTTTCAACGATTAAGGCGGATTAACCAACTAGGGCTCACAAATTATGTTTATCCTGGAGCTAATCACACACGATTTCAGCATGCCTTGGGTACTGGTCACTTAATGTGGCAAGCAATACAAGTATTAAGATCAAAAGGAATTGACATAAATGATATTGAAGCCGAATCAGTAATTTCGGCTATGCTTCTTCATGATATTGGACATGGCCCTTTTTCTCATTCACTAGAGAATAGTATCATTTCTGGAATTAATCATGAAGATCTTTCTCACATCTTCATGAATAAACTAAATAAGGAATTTGGGGGTCGCTTAAAAACTGCTATTCAGATATTCAACGACGAGTATCATAAAAGATTTCTTTCCCAGCTTGTGAGTGGACAGCTTGACATGGACAGGCTTGATTATCTTAAGCGCGATAGTTATTTCACTGGGGTCACAGAGGGTGTGGTAGGTTCAGACCGTATTATTAAAATGCTGAATGTAAAAGACGATGAGTTGGTAGTAGATAGTAAAGGAATCTACTCAGTGGAAAAGTTTCTTGTTGCACGACGATTAATGTACTGGCAGGTTTATCTTCATAAAACTGTATTATCTGCTGAAAAATTACTTATCAATACTTTGAAACGTGCAAAAGAATTGTCTATGCGTGGAGAAATACTATTTACTACTAAAGCGTTTGGATATTTTCTTAATAAAACGGCTGATAAAAGTGATTTTAAGGAAGGCCTTTCTGATGAAGCACTTCATTATTTCAGTCTAATGGATGACAGTGATATTTTAATTTCTGCAAAATCATGGATAAATCACAAAGATCATGTTTTATCTAAGCTTTCCTACTGGTTAATTCACAGAAAACTCTATAGTATAATCCTTCAAAATAAGAGTTTTACAAGCCTTGAAATAAAAAAAGTTAAGGAAAGTATAATCCGTCATTATCATATACCTGAAAGTGAGATTGATTATTTCATGCCAGGTGGTGAGATTTGCAATATGGCATATAATTCTTCGGATGAAAAAATTAAAATTCTCCAAAAAAATGGCAGCCTGAAAGAAATTATTTTTGCTTCAGATATTTTCGATTTACCTGCACTTTCAAAAACTGTTAAGAAATACTACCTCTGTTATCCCAAAGAGTTAAAGAAACATGGAATTATTCCTTAAATTTGTCACTTCTTTAATATAAATTATCAAATAATGAATTTCAAAGCCAGTGCAATAGCCGAATTTTTAAAAGGTGAATTAATAGGAAATCCTGATGTAGAAGTAAATAATGTTTCGAAAATTGAAGATGGGCAACCTGGAACTCTTGCATTTCTGGGAAATATGAAATATGAAAAATACGTCTATGAAACCAAAGCAAGTATTCTTCTTGTCAATAAAGATTTTAATCCTCAAAAAGAAATTCTTGCAACATTAATAAAAGTTGATAATGCATATGAATCCTTTGCCTCCCTTCTCGAACTTTATCAGCAAGGTAAGCCTCAAAAAGAAGGGATTCGCCCCTTATCCAGCATCCATGAAACGGCCACAATAGGTGAGAACGTTTATGTTGGTGAGTATTCCGTTATTGAGCAAGGTGCTAAGATTGGTAACAATGTTAAGATATATCCACAGGTATATATTGGTGATGGAGTTCAAATAGGAGAAGGTTGTGTTTTGCACCCTGGAGTAAAAGTCTATGAAGGCAGCATAATTGGAAAAGATTGTGTTTTCCATTCAGGTACTATAATCGGATCGGATGGATTTGGATTCGCACCCTCGGTTAATAATGATTATAAAAAAGTCCCCCAGATTGGAATAGTAATTATTGAAGATCATGTTGAAATTGGAGCAAATTGCTGTGTAGACAGGGCAACTATGGGTGCAACTGTTATTCGTAAAGGTGTTAAATTAGACAACCTGATCCAGATTGCACATAATGTAGAGCTAGGTGAAAATGCTGTAATGGCTGCCCAGTCTGGTATTGCTGGTTCTGCAAAAATCGGGAAAAACATTATGGTTGGAGGACAAGTAGCAATTAATGGTCACATTAAAGTTGGTGATGATGTAAAAATAGGTGCTAAATCGGGTGTTAATAGTGATGTAAAAGACGGTGAAATAATACAAGGTATTCCTGCAATTCAATATAGAAACTTCTGGAAATCTCAATTGTTATTTACTAAGCTTCCAGAGACACGCCAGCAACTCAACCAGATTGAAAGAGATATAAAAGACTTAAAGGAAACTAAAAATTAATTCGAATAGAATTAAATGCCCCTTCCAAATGGCTCAAAATACTTGGGATAATAATCGAATCATTGAAATTCACACTTTGGCATTTATTGATTTTTTGTATATTGCGACGTTTTTAAAAACCATTGTTTTTAGAACATTGAAAATATAAATTAATACCGGAAATTAGAATACAATATGGCAGAAAAACAAAAAACCTTATCAAAAGCCGTTTCTCTTAGTGGTAAAGGCCTTCACACAGGTATTGATGTTACAATAACATTAAATCCAGCTCCAGAAAATCATGGTTTTGTCTTTCAGAGAATTGACTTGCCTGGTAAGCCAATTATTAATGCCTTGGCAGAAAATGTTACCGACACTTCACGAGGTACTACGCTTGAACAGAACAATGCAAAAGTTTGTACCATTGAACATTGCCTTGCTGCTTGTACTGGAATGGAACTTGATAATGTCTTGATAGAAATTAATGGTCCAGAAGCCCCGATTTTAGATGGAAGTTCAATACAATATGTAAATGCGATAGAAAAAGCGGGCATAGAAGAACAAAATGCTGAAAAAATATATTTTACGCCAACGGAAAAGGTTGAATATTACGACGAAGAAAAAAAGATTCATATTATCGCCTATCCTGACGAGCAACTCAGCATGAATGTATTGATTGATTACAATAGCAAAGTGCTTGGAAATCAATATGCAACTCTGGCTGATCTCAAAGATTTTAAAACTGACATTGGCCCTTCAAGAACGTTTGTTTTTTTACATGAGCTGGAATTACTTGCAGCCAATAACCTTATTAAAGGAGGAGATCTTGATAATGCAATAGTTATAATGGACAGGCAAGTTAACCAGGAAGAACTTGACCGTCTTGCTGAACTGTTTAACAAACCTAAAATTAAAGTTAAGCCTGAGGGTGTACTAAATAATATCGACTTACATTTTCCAAACGAGCCTGCCCGTCATAAATTATTAGACATGATAGGCGACCTTGCTCTTATTGGGATGCCATTTAAGGGCAAGATCATAGCACAAAGGCCTGGTCATCAGTCTAATACTGAGTTTGCAAGGATTCTTCGTCAAATGGTCAAAAAATCCATAGCTAAAAAAGATGTACCCATATATAATCCTAATGATGCACCTTTAGTAGATATCGTTGGTATTCAGAAAACTTTGCCGCATCGTAGTCCCTTCCTCCTTGTTGACAAAATAATATATCGTGACGACAAAAAGATTGTTGGTATAAAAAATATAACAATGAACGAGCCATTCTTTGTGGGTCACTTTCCAGATGAGCCAATAATGCCAGGAGTTTTACAGATTGAGGCATTAGCACAGGTTGGCGGATTGCTTGTACTTAATACTGTTACTGATCCGGAAAATTATCTCACCTTTTTTCTCAAGATCGATAAGGTGAAGTTTAAAAGAAAAGTTGTCCCCGGAGATACTCTAATAATGAAGATGTCTCTTCTTGAACCCATTAGGCGAGGAATTGCTATTATGTTTGGCCAGGGTTATGTTGGTGACAAACTTGTTATTGAGGGAGAATTGATGGCTCAAATAACAAAAGTAAAAGAATAATGAAATGAAATATCCCAAGGCGAATGTACATCCCGATGCCAAAATTGGTAAAGATGTAAGAATTGATGCTTTTGTTACTATAGAAAAAGATGTTGTAATTGGAGATGGAACATGGATTGGCCCTAACGCTGTTATAATGAATGGGTCCAGAATAGGAAAAAATTGTAAGATTTTTCCTGGAGCCGTTATTGCCGGAGAGCCTCAGGATCTGAAATTTAAGGGCGAATATTCTACTGCTGAAATAGGGGACAATACAAAAATTCACGAATTTGCTACCATTAACCGTGGAACGAATGCTAAAGGCAAAACTCTTGTTGGAAGTAACTGTTTGTTACAGTCTTATACGCATGTAGCCCACGACTGCATAATCAAAGACAATTGTATCATGGGTAGTTATGCCGCTCTTGCCGGTGAAGTTGAAGTAGACGAATTTGCTATTGTTTCACCTGCAACACTAGTTCATCAGTTTGTACGTATTGGTGCACATGTAATGACACAAGGTGGTAGCAAGGTCTCAAAAGATATACCTCCTTATGTTATGGTGGGCAGGGATCCTTTAACTTATTCTGGAATTAATTCTGTTGGACTTAGAAGAAGGAACTTTACGAACGAAAGCATATATGAGATTCAGGAAATGTACAGAATCATCTATCAAAGAGATCTTAATATTTCAGATGCGGTCGATTTTATAGAAGCAAATTTACAGGCATCCAAAGAACGGGATGAGGTGATTTTATTCATCCGAAACTCAAAAAGAGGAATTGTCAGGGGATATAATGGCGGAAAAGAATAGACCTAAAATCCTTCCCAGCCCTGAGCGACTAACTCTACTCCTTCACCTTCACCTGTAACTAATACTGCTTTACCCGATTCGGTGATGTTTCCTATAATGCTTACTCCTTCAAAATCATTTACTTTCTTATACTCACTCATTGGTACTGTAAATAATAATTCATAGTCTTCACCACCATGAAGTGCCGTGACAAGATCTTCCAGTTCTAATTCTTTTGCAGCATCAGTGGTAGCTGAATCAATTGGAATTTTCTCAGGATAAATCTGACAACCTTTACCCGATTCCTTGCATATATGAATCAATTCTGAAGACAATCCATCAGAAATATCAATTAAAGCATTCACTTTTATATTTTCAGCCTTAAACCACTCTACAATATCTTTCCGGGCTTCAGGTTTCAATTGCCGTTCTAGAATATAATCATATCCTTCAAGTTGTGGCTGTATTGAATTATCCTTTTCATAAATATCCTTCTCCCTTTCCAGAATTTGTAGGCCCATATATGCTCCGCCCAGATTTCCCGAAACACAAATAAGATCATTTAATTTTGCCCCTGACCTATATTTAATCTCCTCCTTTTTTGCTTCTCCAATTGCCGTTACACTTATTGTTAATCCGGTAAGTGATGAAACGGTATCTCCTCCGATTAAATCTACATCGTATGTTTCACAAGCAAGGTGAATTCCTTCATACAGCTCCTCAATGGCTTCAATAGAAAATTTGGAAGAAACAGATATCGATACAGTAATCTGTTTGGGAATAGCATTCATGGCATATACATCAGAAACGTTTACCATAACCGACTTATAACCAAGGTGTTTCATGGGCGAGTACATTAAATTAAAATGTATTCCTTCAGTCAGCATATCAGTAGTAATTACTCTACATATATCCCCACAATCTATTACTGCTGCATCATCACCAATACCTTTTAAACTCGTTTTATGCTTTAACTTAATATTCTTGGTAAGTTGGTTAATCAGACCGAATTCACCTATGTCTGAAAGTGATATGGGAGTTTTATCTTTTATCATTTGTGTGTTTTTTGCGAAGGTAGGGTTTTTTGGATTAATGTTTGAAATATGAGCTGGCCTTCGCTAATCAGGAAATAACTTGCGTAAAATTCATTCTTAAACCAATAATTATGGTTGAAATTGTAACATAGATGATTAGTAATCGTTTAAAAGATTAATAAATCCTATAATGTAAGAAAACAGACTTAACTAATTTTCTAATTTAATAAGAATTTCATCTTTATAAGCCACTATGCAATGTTTCGCATAGATTTCTTTTAATTCCTTAAAGGAATCTTCATATGCTTTTGCAGAATTGTTTCTATGAAAAAATATCTATCCGAATAGGATTGTAATTATTCGATTCTGACCGAGAAAACAGTTTTAAGAAAATAGTTCATAATGAAAAAAATAAAAAAGATACTGATTGCAGAAGACAGCCCTACTCAGGCGCTTCAATTGAAAATGATGTTTGAAAAACGAGACTATGAGGTCCTTCTTAGCCATAATGGAAAAGAGGCATTTGAACTGATCGACGAAACAGATCCTCCTGATATTGTTATTTCTGATATTATTATGCCAATAATGGATGGCTATGAACTATGTCGGAGTATTAAGCAAAATAAAAAAACCAGAGGAATTCCGGTAATACTTCTTACACAATTGTCAAATCCCAATGATGTAATTCAAGGTCTCCAGTCAGGTGCAGACAATTTCATTTCCAAACCCTACTCCGAAGAATTTCTTTTTGGAAGAATAAATGATATTCTATTAAACATGGAAATTCGAAATAAGTCGACAGACATCGATATTGCTATGGAAATCTACTTTGGCGGACAAAAATATAAACTCAATTCGAATCCTTCTCAAATTCTGGATTTACTTCTTTCAACATATGATAATGCAATTAATAAAAATAAAGAGCTTAAGGATAAAAATGTCGAATTTAAGAAATTACATAGTGAGTTAAAACTTAACAACGAACAGCTTGAAAAATCGATCGAAGAGAAAAACCAGTTGCTCGGTATTGCAGCTCACGATTTAAGAAGTCCACTCTGTACTGTTTCGTCATACATAGACTTTCTTGATTCTAAGTCAAGTGAGAATACTTTTGAGGGTCAGGAACAAATTATGTCAACACTTAACAGTCAGGTAAACTTTATGTTGGACCTGGTTACAGATGTTCTTGACTTTGCCAAAATTGAATCGGGTAAACTGGAACTTAAAAAAACTAAATTTGATCTCATTAGCTTTATGGAAAAAGCAATTGAGCTAAATAATCTGTTGGGGGTTAAAAAAAATATTTCTATTCTACCCGAATATACTGATCATAAAATTATGATCGAAGCCGATCTAAATAAACTAAAACAGGTGCTCGATAATCTTTTTTCAAATGCAATGAAATTTTCTGATCCCCACACATTTATTCACCTTGATATCATTTCCTCTGAAAAAGAAGTCCAAATTTCGGTTAAAGATCAGGGAAAAGGTATCCCGGAGAGTGAGTTGGATAATTTATTTCAAGCTTTTGGAACAACTTCAGTGAAAAGCACTGCTGGTGAAAAAAGTACTGGTTTAGGACTCGTATCGGTTAAAAAGATAGTCGAAACTCATGGTGGAAGAATTTGGGTAGAAAGCGAAGTTGGAAAAGGATCAGAGTTTCATTTTACTATTCCTTTTTAGTTCTTAAAAACCAAACGATATTATTTTTTTTCCAAATAGAGCACTAATTCTTAAATGGGAATATTTCATATATTTATCCAACACAAATCGTTATCCATTAAACCAGCAACCAGTCCAGTGTGCGGGCAAAAAAGCCGCAATTTT